>CAZTXH010000006.1:13430-18844 GCA_964617415.1 uncultured Rikenellaceae bacterium
TTCTTATGATATTAAGGGTGATACTGTTAATACAGCAAGCAGGGTCGAAGCAGTATCAGAAAAAGGGATGATACTTATTTCGGTAATGACCTATGAGCTGGTCAAAGAGTTTTTTGACTGTGAATATTTCGGTAAGCTACCTGTCAAATATAAAGGCGACCTGCAGATGTACAGGGTAATAGGCCTCAAACCTGAATTTTCAGTTGATAGTAAAGGGATTCTTCCAAATGAAGCCTTTCGTATCAAATTCGGACTGATACAGTTTACTGATATCCAGGAAATAATACTTGACAAGCTGGAAAAAGAACTTCCTGAATATCTTTATTACCACAATGTTAAGCATACTGTTGATGTGGTCACCGAGGTGGAGCTTATCGGATGGGCTGAAGGCTGCTCGGATGAAGAGATACTTCTTCTTAAAACAGCAGGGCTTTTTCACGATGCAGGACATACGGTTTCATATGATGATCATGAATATCATGGAACAGTGATAGCAAGGGGAATGCTGCCCAAGTATAATTATACTCCCGAGCAGATAGACAAGATTTGTTCTATAATTATGTCAACAAAGCTCCCTCCAGAACCTCAAAATCTGCTTGAAGAGATAATATGTGATTCTGATCTGGATTATCTTGGAAGAAGTGATTTCATCCCTGTTTCAAATACATTGTTCGAAGAACTGAAGGCACAGAGCAAAATGGGTTCTCTTAACGACTGGAATAAGATACAGGTCAAATTCATTTCGGGACATCAATATTTCACCAAGACTGCAAGAAGCCTCAGGGAGGTGAATAAACAACTGCAGATTGAAAGGATTCAGAGTTTGATTGAGGATTGATTAACCCCGTCCCGAGTCCTCGGGACGGGGGTATGAGCGTTGCTAGTTAATCACAAGTATTTTAGTTATACATGTTTTAGTCCCATCCGGACTTGCACAAAAAACCAAATACACTCCCGTGGCCACACGTTGTCCGTTATATGTGGTGAGATCCCATGAAGCCTGACCACCCTCAGATACGGTTCTAAAAACAAGGTTTCCGCTTACATCAGTAATCTTTATCTGTGTATCTCTCATAAGTCCTGTTATAGTTACATTTCCAGTGAAATCTTCCCTAACAGGATTGGGGAAAGAGTATACTCCTGTAAATTCATTCTTACCGGCAATGGCATCTCCTCGTACAGAAATGACACCTTCAGATGTTGCAAAAAATACATCTCCTGTTAGATTATCTACAGAAATATCTGCTATCAGGTTTGAGAGTATAGGGCTATTCTGCATATTATGGTTTTCAATGCGGATAGTCCCGTCAGGAGAAAGCAGGTATGCTCCCGAGCTCTGTGTTCCCAGCCATTTCCTGTTTGCGCCATCGACGGCTATAGAAGTAATTGTCTCAGTGCCAAGCATATAGTCGGCAAGTCCCGAACCATCATCACGTGGTACTTTTATCCTGTATGCCCTGGTATCCTCTTCAAATATTTTATCGGGATTGTAATAAATAAATGGTCCCTGGTCAGTGCCGACCCATATATTGCCATCAAGATCCTCGGCAATACTATAAACAAATGTTATCACTTTGCCATCAGGGTCAGTTATGAACGTTTGTTTGTAAATGTCGTCATTAAAGTATTCGGGAGTATCATTATCATCAATTATCAGCAGTCCGTTTCCTCTGGGAAGGACTATCCACTTGTGACCGCTTCGACTTATTATTAAATCGCCGATGGTAGCCACAGTTGCAGTTATCGGGTTCACTATCCATGTTCCGTCAGGCTTCAGTACTTTAACTGATCCTGGCACCTCGCTTTGTGTGATCCACAGATTTCCATCAGTGTCCATTGCCATACCACAGATCCTGACATAAGGATGACCGGGAATTATCGTTTGTAAAGGTGAATTGGAATCATTGTAATTTCTAAAAAACTCATTATCTCTATATTCAAGTAATCCTCCTCCCCATGTGGCAATGAAAAAATGAGTATTATCTGCAGGATCTATATATGCTCTCATGGGATCACGGACTGAACTGCCTAGATGAGTCCATGAATAATTTTTATATACCGAAACGCAGAAAGGTCTCCAGAGATTGTTCCATGGAACGTCAACTCCACCACCACAGATTATAGTCTTGCCGTTGTATGAAGTAACGCTTACAGCATTATTTGTTGAAGGTCCGGGTAGTGTTAAAGAAAGAAAATCTGAATTGTCTTTACATAATATAAGTCCCGAGCTGATATCTGCGATCCATATATCCCCATCATCTTCAATTGACTGAACAATATTAGGATTTCCCCATGGATATGATGAAATGGTTTTATACAGAGATCCGTCGTCATGGTAATACCTTGCGGAACTCCCTGAGGAGACAATAAATCCGTCAGATGCCTTTTCAAAAGAGGAATTAAACCTGCCCGGCACATGAGAAAACAGTGCAGTCTCATTGTCGATATAATAAATATAGTCACCGGGAAAGAGGTTTCCTGTATGGTTAACATAGAGTCTGTCTCCTGCAAAGAGAACAGCTGTATATTTCCCATACGGCTCGGGAAGTGTGTTGATAATTGTCCAGTTACCGAAATATGCCAGCCCGGGGTCATCCAGGGCTCCTGAATAAACACCTTCACCGGTTGCAGCATATATTTTATCATTGCTAAAAGCAATATCCCACACTTCGGGATTATCAGAGCCATCTCCCGGTTTCCAGGTGTCATAAATCTCGTCCTTCATAAGATCAAGAACTACTATGCCAAAACTGCATGCCAGGTAAGCATATTTCCCCTCTATCCTTATTTTGTTTATTTCTTTCTTCCCCGGAATGTATTTCAGGCTGATATCAGGTATATTAATAATTGTATTGTTTTTCAAGATATCGATATTTGTACTTGAATAGGCAATAACAAGAATATCATATTCTTCCGATAAGGCGATTGTACTTATTGCTGTCTCAGAAAGACCGTTTACACGTGATAACTTCCTGAGTTCTGCATATTCCTTATTATATACTATTAATGAGGATCCTGTGGATGCAAAAATCTCCTCCGATCCGACTGCAAGATTTTCAGCCTTATTGTAAACAAGATGATCGGACCATGTTCCAACAGGAGTTTGCCCCCAAATACAAGGGGAAGATAAGAACAGGCAGCTTAAAAGTAACAATCTTCTCATCAGGAGTTTAAACAGTTATTTGGTTTCTTTATTGTCCTGTTGATAATGAAGAAGCAGGAAATCTCGTAGCTTCATGAAGGCTTTTGCCCGGTGGGAGATCCTGTTTTTTTCTTCAAGCGACATCTCCGCAAATGTAAGATTATGACCTTGTGGAATAAAGACCGGATCATATCCGAATCCCTCTTTCCCTCTTCGTTCACTAATGATCTCTCCTGAAACAGTTCCTTCAAAGATATATTCCCTGTCATCCAGGATCAGGGCAATTACTGTCCTGAACCTTGCCTTCCTGTTGGATGTTTTTCCCATCATTTGAAGCGCTTTGTCAATATTTGCATCCGAATCCTTATTATCCCCTGCAAAGCGAGCAGAATTAACTCCGGGAAGACCATTTAATGCCTCTATTTCAAGACCCGTATCATCGGCAAAGACATTCATATTTACAAGTTTGTGAATATGGTGTGCTTTCTGGTGAGCATTTCCTTCGAGAGTCAACTCATCTTCGGGAATATCATCCGTAATGTTCAGATCTCTGAGACTTAAAAGGCTGAAACTGTTTCCAAGGATATTACGAATCTCCCTTAACTTGTTCTCATTATTTGTAGCAAATACTATTCGCATGATCTTCACGTTTTTTTACGCATAAAAATACTTAAAAATGATCTTTCCTTTTGAGCAGTTTGTTATAAGTGCTACATTTGGATAGAATAATTAAGAATTTTATGGTAAGGTTCAGGTGTCTGGATATTAAGGCCTCTATTTTCTATCTGTTGTTCCTGATCACGGGAGTAAATCCTGTTAATGCTATATTGCCGGAGAATAATAGTCCTGTCCTTGAATGTATAATAATAAACAATGATTCTGTCCTCATTATCAGTGATTTATTGGAGGAAAGGGAAGAACCTCTTATTTTTAATCAGAGGCATAATAACCTTTTATTTAAACTATCTGACTGTGATACACTGACATACTCATTTTTTCTTAATGGTTTTGATGAAAAATGGGGAGAATGGCTCCTGGGAAATTATAAGGGATATACAAATCTGCCGGCAGGAAACTATGAACTGAATATCAGATACAGGGATAAGAATGGCAATACAGGAGAAATTGAAATGCTCAGTTTCAGGGTTCTGCCCCTGTGGTACTTTTCCGGATTAGCAATTGGTATATATATATGTCTGGTTCTACTGATAATATGGGCGCTGTATGAACAGTTAACCTTACGGTTTGCACGAACCCAGTATATGCTTGAACAAATAATTAACAAAAGGACAGAAGACCTTATAATAGAGAAGGAAAAGACTGAAAACCTTCTTGCAAATGTGCTTCCCAAGAATACCGCAAGCGAAATAATGGAAAAAGGGAAAGCAACAAAGATGAAATATAACTTTGTTACTGTGCTGTTTTCAGATATCCAGGGATTTACGAAAATTGCAGAGGAGATGAACCCTGAGATTCTTATCGATGAACTCGATCAATTCTTTTTCACATTTGATTCAGTGGTGGAGAAGCTTAGTATTGAAAAGATTAAAACAATAGGTGATGCATACATGTGTGCAGGAGGTATTCCGGAGAAAAACCGGACTAATCCTGTTGAGGTAATCCTGGCAGCACTCGAGATGCAGGTATATATGAAAAAATTGAAAGAGGATTCGCAGATAAAGGGGATTAAATACTGGGATATTAGAATAGGTATTCATACAGGTACCGTTATAGCAGGAGTGGTAGGACATAAAAAACTATCATATGACATCTGGGGCGATACGGTGAATACTGCAAGCAGAATGGAATCATCAGGAGAGGCAGGTAAAATAAATATTTCGGGGACTACTTATGAATTTGTAAAGGATTTTTTCATCTGCGAACACAGGGGAAAAATGCCTGTAAAATACAAAGGTGAACTTGATATGTATTTTGTTAATGGTATTGTACCCGAATTGAGAGATGAAGAGGGAAAACCAAACAGGAAATTTATCCTGAAGATTCTGAAGATAAAATTACAGGATATAGAAGATCTGATAATCAAAATGTTTGATGATGAAGCTCCTCCTAATCTGTATTTCCACAACTCAACCCTTGTAAAAAGTATCACAAACCAGATAGAGCTTCTTTCTACTGCCGAAAGCCTTCCGGAAGAAGAGTTCATTAACCTGAAACTTGCTTCAATGTTCCTATTCACAGGGTATATATCTGACTATGAAAAACCGCTTGAAGCCTCTTTCCAGCTTGTTGAGGAAATATTACCCAAATATGG
>CAZTXH010000007.1:0-18719 GCA_964617415.1 uncultured Rikenellaceae bacterium
TAGCAAAATACAGTCCGGGAGACGAACCAGAAAAAAAATTCGGTATGCCGGTTGCAATGCTCAGACTAAAAGGTAAAACATATTTTCTGACTACCGGAAATCTTATTCCCAATAACGATGTGGCTGGACTGAAAGATAAACTGGATACGATAAATAGTTATGACAGGCAAGGCCTTAAAGAGTTATACAAGAAATCTCTTTCAGAACAGACATCAGGATATAACAGCACAGGTAATATGGGGCTTATTGATATGGCCAGGAAATCAGGCAGTAAGCTTCTTTACGAGTTTGAAAAAATCAATGATCTTTATTCTTATTTTATGCTTACCGTAAAGGTTGAAGATCAGAATACCTAAGGTAACATATTGAGCATAAGGTTATTACCATTCCATTCGGCATAGCTGCTGTTTGTTATCCAGTCACCCAGGAACACTACTTCTGCTCCCTCTTTAATCTTATAGGTCATTGCAAGATGACGATGACCGAATATGAAAAAATCGAACTTTTCCGTATTACAAATATTAGTGGCATATTTTATCAGGTCCTCTTTTTCTTCACCCATAAATTCTGTTGAGATTCCTTTGCCCAACCTTGAATTTTTCGACCAACGATGTCCGAATCCAACACCAAGTGAAGGATGCAGGGATGAATAGAGTACCCTTAGTGGTTTGTTATGGAAAATATTCAAAAGTATTTTAAGACCGCTGTTATCTGATCCAAGTCCTTCACCATGTGCAAGGTAGAATCTCTTCCCATTAAAGGTTGTGATAAACGGTTCAGTATGTGTTATCATTCCACACTCTTTTGAAAGGTAATCTTTGATCCACATGTCATGATTTCCTGTGAAAAAATGTACGGGTATTCCAGAATCAGTTATTGATGAAACAGTTCCCAGGAAACGGGTAAATCCACGTGGTACAACAAGCTTATATTCCCACCAGAAATCGAAAACATCACCAAGAAGATATATCTCATCTGCCATCGGAGCAATATCATTAAGCCATGCTACAACTTTTTTCTCGCGTTCAAGGGGTGGTGAGCCGGTATTAAGTCCCAGATGAAAATCGGATGCGAAAAATATTTTTCCTGAGTCAGCCACAGTATATTGTTAATTACTGAATATCTGGTTAAGTTTTATCTGAAGGTTTCGGCCATGCAGGTTTGTTGCAATTATATTTCCTTCCGTATCATAAAGATAATTTGTGGGAAGGCTTTTTACATTATAAAGCCGTGCATTTTTTGGATTTGATGGGTCATCTTCCCTTGTACTTATCCATGGCAGCTCATCAAATCTGACTGCATTTCTCCATACCGATTCATCTTCGTCAAGGTTAATCTGGTAGATCTCAAATCCCATCCTGTTATACCTTTTGTAAAATTCCTTCAACTGCAGATTATCCGCAATACACTCCCTCGATTCAGCAGACCAAAATGTAAGAAGCACATGTTTTCCCCTTTGTGAGGACAGAGCGATTCTCTTTCCGTTTATGTCAGTGAGTTCCGGATCAAGTTTTATTTCCGGTAACGTATCTATTGTCATTTGCAACTTCCTGGAAGTAAATTGACTCATCTCTTTTTCAAAATTGCTGACCAGAGCTTTTGTATGTTTCGAATCCGGGAAATGATATTTAAGTGAGTCTGATACTATTTTCAGATACTGGAGATCACGGGTATCATATAGAACATAAGTCTCATCATCGATTTGCTGATAGAGTGCTTTTATTGCTGAAAGTGAGCTTAGATTGCTTAAAATAAATGTAATATTGAATTTTCTCTGATCCTTAATGAGTTCAAGATAGGCTTGTTCAAGAAGTGGCCCTTTTGTTTCAAAATCCGGCTCTGTCGATACTTTTTCATACAGGGTATTCAGAGAATCTAGTTTTTTCTTGGTGTCGAGCAATTTTAAGTCGAGTACTTGCATCTGTTCTGACCCTAAGGAACCGGTTATTATATAATCTTCATATAAATTATTACTGTCAAAAACAATTTCAATTTTTTCACCCGGTTCTGCAAGGAGATTAGCGAAATTGACATTTGAATAACCAATCTGGTAAAAATCAGGTTCTGTAGCTTTTATTCTGAATCTGAAATTACCTTTACTATTTATTTTTGATGAATCAACCAGGATTGGCATATTGATATCGACCTTGCTGATAAACATATTATCCTGGCTTTTGTTTTTTACTGAACCTTCAATGACTATATGATTCTTTTTACACCCTATAAGTGCCAGGAATGGTATTATAACTACTATTACTATATATCTTTTCATTAAAAGTCTTATTGTAATATAATATGGTTATACTTATTTATTCCCATCTTCATTTTCAAATATTTCCGCCAGTTTATTCTGAAAAGCTTCTCCCCTGAGGTTGTAGGCAATTATATTGCCCTCTCTGTCAAGGAGGAAATTTGCTGGTATCGATTCAAGTTTATATAGTGGTACTACAACCGAGCTCCAATATTTAAGATCACTTACATGTATCCATTTTTCAAGGCCATCCTGTTTAATGCCTTGAAGCCATGCTGCCCGTGTTTTATCAATTGAAACCTGGAAGATCTGAAATCCTTTGTCGTGATAAAGATCGTATAGCTTTACCAGGTTTGGATTTTCTCTTCTGCAGGGTCCGCACCAGGCTGCCCAAATATCGAGAAGAACCACAGATCCTCTTGTTGATGATAGTCTTATTGTATCTCCTTTCGGGTTTGGTAAAGCTATTTCAGGAGCCTTTTTTGTGCCCAGTGAAATCTGTGAAAAAGAATCCTCTCTTGTAGTGGCTGGGATTAGTTCACTTACTTGTTCATGGAGAGCCTTAACGGGCTCATAATCAGGGTATATTGAAAAAAGTGATGAGTCAACTTTAATAAAATATTCAAGATCATTTTGCGGTTGAAGTATATATTCACCAGGTGCTACCTGCTGGTATAATGCAACAAGACTTACCAGTGAGTTGATATTTGTATCAATGAAATCTTTTGTATACGTGTTAATTTCATTCATATATGACTGTGCCATACTGTCGAGCCTCTCTATTACAAGAGGGAGTTCCGGTTTTCCCAGGTTTTGCATATAAATCTCCCTTAGTGATGCCAGTTTATTGATAGTATTCCTGAGTTTTAGGTTATACGAAGCCAATAGTCTACTGCCTTTCGAGCCTGAAAGAGTTATTGGATAATTAAGAGAATCGCGGTAGGCTGTAAGATTTATTTTCTCTCCAGGCTCAAGTAGCAGTGTAAGGAAATTAGAATTATCTGTTTTTATCAGATAAAATGAAGGGTATTCTATCTTTCTTGTCAGATGAAATGAACCATCCTCTGAAACCTGAACAGAATCAACCGTAACAAGCTCATCTCCTTTTAGTTCATCAAGAATAATGAAATCATCCAGAGATGCATTTATTAATTTACCATTTATTACATTTATATTATTATTTTTGCAGCCTGAAATTGCCAGACCAGCAATCAGGAACCATAATAGTATCTTATTCATAAATGAGCTATTAATTAATAATTATTAAGAATTATTGAATTGCAAAGTTATTCTTTTTTTGTTCCCGAGAGTCGGGGTGGTAATTTAAATTTTGACCTCTTAAACAGGTTTGTAATGTTGAATATTATTATTTAACTTAAAAGACTTTTTGTTTATAGCAAAACGGGTTTTGTATGAGCTACATAAAGTATGATAAAGGCCAGATAGTAAATCTTGAGTACTCACTAGATCGGGAAATAATAAGAACTAACAGGGCGGGCTCCTATGCATCGACAACGATTGTAGAGTGCAATACCCGCAAGTATCATGGATTATTGATTTGTCCTGTTGACGAGCTTGGCGGAGGCAGACATGTTCTGCTCTCTTCTCTTGATGTAACTGTGGTCAATCAGGGTAAAAGTTTCAATATAGGGATAAGAAAATATACAGGCGATTATTTTAGTCCGAAGGGACATAAATATGTAGAAGATTTTGAAACAGACATTATCCCTGAAAGGATCTTCAGGGTTGGAGGTGTCATACTTAAGGTGGAAAGGCTTCTTGTCCATTATAAGGAACAGTTACTTGTAAGATACACCATTCTTGAAGCCAGTGAGCAAATGAAACTGCAGATAAGACCGTTTCTTGCATTCCGCAGCATTCATGAGCTAACACATGCAAATCTTGTGGCAAATACTAAATCCGAACCAGTAAAAAATGGCATTAAATCAAGATTGTATGAAGGTTTCCCCTGGTTACACATGCAGTTTTCATCACCTGTGGATTTTGTACCTGTACCTGACTGGTATCTTGGAGTGGAATATATTGAAGAACAAAAAAGGGGTTATGATTATTCAGAGGATCTTTTTACACCGGGATTCTTTGAACTGGATGTAAAAAAGGGTGATAGTATTGTTTTCTCTGCTTCAACACGCGAAGAGAATCCAACAGGATTTAAAACAAAATTTACGAAAACAGTGGCGGGGAAAATACCTCGTGACTGCTTTATTAATTGCCTGAGAAATGCTGCACAGCAGTTTGTTGAAAAAAGGGGAAACGATACTTTGATAATTGCAGGATACCCCTGGTTTGATGCATGGGGCAGAGATACATTTATATCACTGCCGGGTATCGCGCTCGCTCGTCTGAAACTCACATTATACAGAAATGTTCTCGATACTCAGGTGAACAGGATGAAAGACGGGCTTTTCCCAAATATGGGGTCATCCGGAAATTTTGCATTCAATTCAGTTGATGCTCCATTATGGTTTTTCTGGTCGCTTCAACAATATGTTCTCAACGGAGGATCTGATTGTTGCCAACGCTATGATACGGCAGCCAAATCGGTACTGAATGCATATAAGAACGGTACTACCTTTAATATCCATGTACGTGAAAATGGCCTTGTTTATGCTGATGCTCCCGGCAAAGCTCTTACCTGGATGGATGCCGTTGTCAATGGTGTTCCGGTAACACAGAGAAGAGGATATGCTGTGGAGATAAATGCCCTGTGGTATAATGCTGTATGTTTCGCCCTCGAAATGGCGAAAGTTGAAAAAGATAAAAAATTTATAAATGAGTATGAGTATTTACCGGAGCTGATCAAAAAATCATTTTTAGAAATGTTCTGGGATGAAAAATCAGGTTACCTTGCCGACTATGTTAATGATGAAGAAGGAAGTAATTTCTTTGTCAGGCCAAATATGGTAATCGCAGTATCATTACCTTACTCCATGCTTGATATGGAGCAGATGAAAAAAGTTTTGGATATTGCAGACAGAGAGCTTGTTACACCAAGAGGTTTAAGATCACTTTCCCCGGCAAACATGTTGTATAAAGGAACCTATTATGGTGATCAGGAAGAGAGAGATAGTGCTTACCACCAAGGAACTGTATGGCCATGGCTCCTGGGCCCTTTCTGTGAAGGATGGCTGAAAGTATATGGTGTACAAGGTGTTCAGAAAGTAGAAAACCTGATCTACGGGTTTGAGGATGTAATGGCGGAACATGGAGTGAGTACTATTTCAGAGATACATGACGGAGATCCCCCGCATGCACCAAGAGGAGCAATTTCGCAGGCATGGAGCGTAGGCGAGATATTAAGGATTTTAGATCTGCTGGAAAACAAATATTTAAATCTGTAACCTAAGAAGATGCGTGTGTTGATGTTCGGGTGGGAATTTCCGCCTCATATTACAGGCGGTCTGGGTACAGCCAGTTACGGGTTGACAAAAGGAATGTCAACACTAGATAATCTGGAGGTAATCTTCGTTGTTCCAAAGGTTTGGGGTGATGAAGAGGAGGGAATGGTACACCTTATAGGTGCAAATAAGGTGCCGGTTGCTTTCAAAAAAATCTTTTATAAAGGAAGCAGACGACCTGTTGAAAAAATAGAAGTATCATCAAAAATTGTCCCGTATGTGGATCCTGAAGATTTCTGGAAACTTACAAAATCAGAAGTTAGCGAACACAGGTTATTCGTTCAGACGGATGAAAAGGGAATAATTGATTTCTCAGGTAAATACGACAATAACCTGCTGGATGAGATCTATAAATATGCAATAGTGGCTTCAGTGATAGCCGAAGAAAACGAATTTGACATCATACATGCACACGATTGGCTTGCTTATCCTGCAGGAATAGCTGCAATGGAAGTTTCAGGAAAACCTCTTGTGATACATGTTCATGCAACAGATTTTGATAGAAGTGGCGGTAATGTAAATCCGGATGTTTATCGCATCGAGAAAAATGGAATGGATGCAGCATCCAAAATAATAACGGTAAGTAATCTTACACGTGATATTGTTATAAATAAATATAACATACATCCTGATAAAGTGGAAACAGTATATAATGCTGTAGAACCTGTTTCTATCTCCGATGATGTTATGATTAAAAAAGGTTTCAATGATAAGGTGGTTACATTCCTTGGAAGGATTACTCTTCAGAAAGGTCCGGAGTACTTTATCGAAGCAGCAAATAAGGTCCTTCAGGTAATGAATAATGTTAGATTTGTAATGGCCGGTTCAGGAGATATGATGGACAGGATGATGAGAAGAGCAGCATCACTGAAAATAACTGACCATTTTCATTTTACAGGTTTTTTACATGGGAAAGATGTGTTTACAATGCTGGTTCTGAGTGATTTATATATAATGCCCTCAGTTTCAGAGCCTTTTGGAATATCTCCCCTTGAGGCTATGCAATCAAATGTCCCGGTAGTAATCAGCAAACAATCAGGTGTTGCTGAAATACTTACCCATGCTGTTAAAACTGATTTCTGGGATATAGATGCAATGGCTGACGCTATCTATGGTATTCTTAACTATCCTGCACTGGCACATATGTTCATCAGAAATGGGAAGGAGGAAGTTGTCAGACTTAAATGGGATAACTCAGCTAAACATGTTAAGGATATTTATGAAAGAGTGATTTGGAATAAATAGTAATAAGATATGAGCACAGCAGGAAAAAAAGCAATATGCTTGTACTTTCAGGTTCATCAGCCTTTCCGGCTAAAACGCTACAGGTTTTTTGACATTGGTCATGATCATTATTATTATGATGATTACATGAATGAGTCTATAATGAGAAAAGTTGCAGAAAAATGTTATCTTCCTGCTAATAAGATTATTATGAGTCTCATTCAAAAGTACAAAGGGAAATTTAAAGTGACATTTTCTCTTTCAGGGATAGTAATAAACCAGTTCAGGTTATATGCGCCCGAAGTTCTTGATTCATTCAAAAAACTTGCTGCAACCGGAATGGTAGAGTTTCTTGCCGAAACAGATTCCCACTCACTGGCATCACTAAAAGACAGGGTTCAGTTTGAAGAACAGGTAAATATCCATAGAGAGATAATAAAAACATACCTTGATGTTGAGACCAGATCATTCAGGAATACAGAATTAATATATAGCGATCATATAGGTTCATGGGTTGCAGATATGGGCTTCAAATCGATGCTTACCGAAGGAGCAAAACATGTCCTGGGATGGAAAAGCCCCAATTACCTCTACTGTAACTCATTAAATCCGCGTTTGAAGGTATTACTTAGGAACTTTGTATTAAGTGACGATATAGCTTTCAGATATTCAAACAAAAATTGGAGTGCATGGCCGCTAACAGCAGAAAAATATGCCTCATGGATCAGTAAACTTGCACCTAAAAGTGAACTGATAAATATATTTCTCGATTATGAGACATTTGGAGAACATAACTGGAAAGAATCAGGAATATTTGAATTTCTGCAACATTTACCGGGAGCGATACTTAAAAAAACACCATTTAAGTTTATGACTCCAACTGAAATTGCCGATACACTACAACCAGTTTCTGCTATAAATATTCCTTCTCCGATTTCATGGGCCGATGAAGAACGTGATATAACAGCATGGTTGGGAAATGAACTGCAGGTAGCTGCCCTGGATAAGTTGTATGAACTATCTGAAAAAGTAAAGATTTGTGATAGTGATATACAATTGCAGAAGGATTTTGAATACCTTCAGGCAAGCGATCACTTTTATTATATGGCAACGAAGTTCTTTTCTGATGGAGCTGTTCATGCATATTTCAATCCTTATGAAACACCATATGATGCATTTATGAATTATATGAACATATTAAGCGATTTTGAGATCAGGGTTAACAGGAGTCTTCCTGCCGTAGATGATAAGGATCAGCTCTCAAAAATGGATGCTTTGCTTAAGGAGAAAGAGAAAATAATTGAGAAACAATCAGCTGAGATTGAGAAACTTACTAAAAGGCGTTCACAACCAAAGACAGGCCAACGGAAAACCGTTAAAGCAGAACCAAAAACCTCTCTTCAGGAACTTGCTCATGAATTAATGGTCGAATCAAAAAGGAAAACTACTGATACAAAAAAGTCATCAGAGAGAGCAGAACCAAAAACAACATCTGTGAAAAAAAGCTCACCTGTTAAGGGAGCAAGGAAGAAAACGGTTACCGGAAAAACTGCTGCCAGGAAGACAACAGCAAAAAAGGCTACTACAAAAAAGGCAAGCAGCAGAACAAAACAAACAAATAAATAAATCCCAAATAAAGAAACATTTACAATGAAGGTCGATTTAATTTTCGAAACCAGTTGGGAAGTATGTAATAAGGTAGGAGGCATACATACTGTTATTTCAACAAAAGCCCTCAATATTGTTGACGAAATAGGTGATAACTATATACTTATTGGTCCGGATGTATGGAGAGAAGAGGTTAAAAACCCGGAATTTATACCTGATGAATCTTTATATGCCGACTGGAAAGGATTAGCGGAATCGGAAGGTCTGGGTATCAAAACGGGAAGGTGGAATATTGCCAGTAAACCTGTTGTGTTCCTAATTGACTTTACTCCCTATTTCGGACAACAAAATGAGATATTTGCCCGATTCTGGGAAACTTATAAACTTGATAGTATTTCAGGTCAGTGGGATTATGTTGAACCTGCTCTTTTCGGATATGCTGCAGGTAAGCTTATAGAGAGTTTTACCTCCTTTTATAAGGATTATAACAATATTGTTGCCCAATTCCATGAGTGGATGACCGGTACAGGAATATTATATCTTGAAAAAGAGGCACCATGGATAGCTACATCTTTTACCTCTCATGCAACAGTCCTGGGAAGATGTATAGCAGGTAACAACAGGCCGTTGTATGGGAAAATGAAGGAATATAATCCCGCACAAATCGCTCGTGAATTCAATATTGTAGCAAAACAGTCGCTGGAAAAATTGTCGGCATCCGTTGCAGATGTATTCACAACAGTAAGCGAGATAACCTCAAGGGAATGTAGTCATTTCCTCGGTAAGAATGTTGATATTGTTACGCCAAATGGATTTGAAGATTCATTTGTTCCTGAAAGTGATATTTTTGATCAGAAAAGAAATGAGGCAAGGTCAAAACTTAAAAGTGTTGCTGAGGCTTTACTTGGGTACACACTATCTGATAATTGTATCTTTGTTGTAAACAGTGGCAGGTATGAATTCAGGAACAAAGGTGTTGATATCTTTATCGATTCTATTGGTTCGCTTAACAAGGAAAATAAACTTGGTAAAGAATGTGTTGCATTTGTCCTGATGCCTGCTTATCATAAAGGGCCTCGCCAGGATCTGGTTGACATATTATACAATGACGGACCTGCAAACGGGGGAGACAAATATCTCACTCATTCTTTACACTATCCTGATACAGATCCTATACTACAGCGAATCCAGGCCAATAATCTGAATAATGACCAGAAATCAAAAGTTAAAATAATCTTTGCACCTTCATATCTCAATGGGAATGATGGGATCTTTAACTTACCATATTACGACCTACTCATCGGCTTTAACCTCTCAGTATTCCCTTCATATTATGAACCATGGGGTTATACACCTCTCGAAAGCCTCATGTTTTCAATACCTTCTGTTACTACTTTATTAACCGGATTTGGACTTTGGGTAAAAGAATATTTTGAAAATCCGGGTAATGGAATAGCACTGATCGATAGAACTGACGATAATGAACAGGAAGTTATATCCAAAATAAAGGATTTCATAGCTATGTTCACAGGTCTTTCTGAAGAAGAGGTGCAGGAGGCAAGGAACAAAGCTCACGAGATATCAAGAATTGCAATGTGGGACAGTCTTGTTGAGCATTATTTCAAGGCATATGAAATTGCTCTTGAACACAGTACACCAAGAAGAGAGGAGCCAAGAGAATTTGTAATGTTTGTCGAAGCTCCGGAGGTACCTGTCAGAAAACCACACCAGGTCCCGGTATGGAAAGATATTTATATTCAGAGTGATGTTCCTGAAAAACTAGCATCTCTTAATGAACTGGCAAATAACCTATGGTGGTCATGGAACTCTGAAGCCGAACAGTTATTTAAACGAATGGATCCTTCTTTGTGGGACGATGTAAAGCATAATCCAAAGCTTCTTCTGGAAAAGATTGATTATAAGAGACTTCTGGTGCTTGAGGATGATGAGGAATTTGTTGCTGACCTCCAAAAAGTGGATAAAGAATTCAGGGAATATATGAATCGGCAGGATGATACGGAAAAACCTTGTATAGCTTATTTCAGCATGGAGTTTGGAATACATCCATGCCTCAAAATATATTCCGGGGGACTTGGTCTGCTTGCCGGTGATTACCTCAAGGAAGCAAGTGATTCCAATATCAATATAATAGGAATAGGATTATTATACAGATTCGGATATTTCAAGCAGAAACTGGGTCCTAAAGGCGAACAGCTTGCAGTCTATGAAGCAGAAGAGTTTTCTAGGCTTCCTATCAACCCTGTAAAAGACAAGGATGGGAATAATCTGACAGTAAGCGTGGTATGGCCCGGGCGAACGGTAACCATACGTGTCTGGGAAGCAATGATAGGTAAGGTACGTCTCATACTTCTCGACACCGATAATGAAGAAAACACACCTGAAGACAGGACGGTTACTCATCATCTTTATGGTGGCGATAATGATAACAGATTACGGCAGGAACTTGTTCTTGGAATAGGAGGGATAAGAGCCCTCGTTGCCATGGGAATAAATCCCGATATATATCATAGTAATGAAGGTCATTCAGCTTTTATAAGTTTTGAGCGATTGAGAACTATGATCAATGATCATCATCTTAAATTTAACGAGGCCATTGAAGCTATAAGAGCTTCGACACTTTTTACTACTCATACACCTGTTCCTGCAGGTCATGATGCCTTTGACGAAGACCTGCTCAGAAAATATATATCTCATTACCACAGCAGGCTTAATATTACATGGGAAGAGCTCATGGCTCTTGGGAGATGCGAAGAAGATACTGATAAGAAGTTCAATATGAGTTTCCTGGCAGCAAGAATGTCACAGGAGGTTAACGGTGTCAGCAAACTTCATGGAGAGGTGAGCCAGGGAATGTTCAATAAGTTGTGGCCTGGTTATCTTAAAGAAGAGCTGTTCATAGGGTATATTACCAACGGAGTTCATCATCCTACATGGATCGCCCAGGAATGGAAAGAGGTATATAAGGAGCTTACAGGAAGTGTAAACTTTGACCAGACTGATAAATCGCTATGGGAAAAACTATATACTCTCGATGATAAAAAAATATATGAAATTAAAAAAGGTCTTAAAAAGAACCTCTTTTCACACATTCGCAAGCGGCTTCAAACAAATATGATTGAGAAACATGTGAGTCCCCGTACTTTAATAAATATAAGCAGCCATCTTGATGAAAAAGCATTGACAATTGGTTTTGCAAGGCGTTTTGCAACATACAAAAGAGCATCACTCCTGTTCAGAGATCTAGACAGACTTGACCGTATTGTGAATAATCCTGACAAACCGGTTCAGTTTATTTATGCCGGCAAAGCACATCCTCATGATGGTGGTGGTAAAGATCTTATCAAAAGAATATTTGATGTATCACAGATGCCACAGTTTGCCGGGAAGGTAATATTCCTTGAAAATCATGATATAGAAATGGCAAAATACCTTGTCAGGGGTGTTGACGTATGGCTAAATACACCTACAAGACCGTTTGAGGCTTCAGGTACAAGCGGTGAGAAGGCCGTGATGAATGGAACAATTCATTTCAGCGTTCTCGATGGATGGTGGGTTGAAGGCTACAGGGCATTTGCAGGTTGGGCACTTCCAAAGAAAAGAACTTTTGATAATCAGAATCTACAGGATGATGTTGATGCAGAGACAATATATAATGTGCTTGAATATGAAATAGTCCCGGCATATTACTCATTCGATAATAATGGTATACCGGTCGAGTGGATCAGCCATATAAAAAACACAATGGTGCAAATTGCTCCTGAATTTACCATGAAAAGACAACTGGATGATTACTATAAAAAATACTATTCCAAACTGTTTAAACGTACCACCTACCTGACAGAAAACAATTTTGAGAAAGCAAAAGAACTTGCAGCATGGAAAAAAACAATGTTTGAAGAATGGGATAATATAGAAGTTATAAATTACAGTTTTGAGAAACCAGCTGAAAATGTATATCATTCAGGACATGACTATAAAGCAGAAATTGCACTAAATGTCAAGAATATACCTAAAGAGAATGTAGGTGTGGAATTCATAATTACCCACATGACCAAAAAGGGTGAACATGAATTTGTTGCCAGCGAGGAGTTTGAACTGATAAGCTGCAAGAATGGGAAATGCTTTTACCGGGCGACACTTGTCCCTGAAAAAGCAGGTACATTCTTTTATGGGATACGAATTTATCCTAAACACAAGGATCTTCCTCACAAACAGGATTTTCACCTGTTAAGGTGGATCGATTAAAAATCAATTACTCTTTTTGTAGCTTCTTGCTTTAAGACAAGTGCTGTTCGTGAAGGAAGATAGAGATAAAGATAGTAAGGTATATTAAGTGTTTGCCTTTCTGCTTTCTTGATAGAAGCATACAAAGCTGTCCTGTCTATTCGGTCGAAACCACCAAATTCAGGGTTATCAGTATCAAGTATGATCCTGAACTTGCTTTTAACAGGTATACCATAATCAGTAAAAGATGTTGTGGGATTGAAGTTGAAAACAAACAGCAAATCACCCCTTGAATAGGCTATAACCTTGTCATGATTGTTCTCATAAATCCTATTAATATAAGGTATGTCAAGTATTTTGAATTCATTATGCAGATTCACCATCTCCTTGTCAAAATTTGCCAGATAATGATATTTAAGATCTCTATTCTCGAGAAGATGCCATTGTCTCTTGGCATATTTATAACTCCAGTTATTCCCTTCACGTGGAAAATCGATCCATTCCGGGTGACCGAATTCATTTCCCATAAAATTCAGGTATCCGCCTGCTGATGTACTTAATGTAATAAGACGTATCATCTTGTGTAAGGCAATGCCGCGGTCAATGGTGAAGCTATGGTGCAACTTTGACATTCCGGTATACATCTCTGCGTCTATCATTCTGAAGATTAGTGTTTTATCGCCAACAAGGGCTTGGTCGTGAGATTCACAATAAGATATTATTCTTTCTTCCGGACGGTGCTGTGTAAGTTCATGCATGAGATTTCCCATATCCCACTTCTCATCGGGTGTATCCTTAACAAGTTTTATCCAGAAATCAGGAACTCCCATGGAGAGCCTGTAATCAAATCCGAAGCCTTTTCTGCTTGTACTGGCTGCAAGACCTGGCATACCACTCATTTCCTCTGCCACAGTAATTGCACC
Organism: uncultured Rikenellaceae bacterium; assembly: GCA_964617415.1. Taxonomy (GTDB): domain Bacteria; phylum Bacteroidota; class Bacteroidia; order Bacteroidales; family VadinHA17; genus LD21. The sequence goes on from CAZTXH010000007.1 coordinate 13,671, forward strand.
TGGCCTGAATTCATGGATCATTTTGTTGGCCAGATAAAGGTAAACCAGTGCATCAACATCCTGACCACCATTAAAGTATTCTTCATAACTGGTAAAGTTCTTTCCCAATCCATGATCATAATATATCATACTTGTTATACCATCAAAACGGAATCCATCAAATTTATACTCTTCCAGCCAATACCGGCAATTTGATAACAGGAAGTGTATAACACTATCCTTTCCATAGTCAAAGCAGAGGGAATCCCATGCAATATGGTTTCTGCGTTCGTTAGTATGGAAATACTGACCAGGGGATCCATCAAAGAGTCCAAGACCCTCATTTATATTTTTAACTGAGTGGGAATGAACGAGGTCCATTATAACTCTAAGCCCTGATTTATGAGCTCTGTCAATAAGTTCCTTTAATTCTTCAGGTGTTCCAAACCTGGATGATGATGCAAAAAAATTGGCAACATGGTATCCGAAAGATCCGTAAAACGGATGTTCCTGTATAGCCATCAGCTGTATGGTATTGTATCCCGAATTTGCTATAATAGGGATTATTTTTTCAGTGAATTCACGGTATGTACCTGTCTTTTCTTCCTGAGTAGCCATCCCTATATGAGCTTCGTAAATTATAGCAGTTGTCTTTTCATGGTCAAAATTCTCAATCTTCCATTTATATGGTTCATCAGGACTCCAGACCTGTGCACAGAATATTTTGGTAATGTCATCCTGTACAACCCGCCTGGCATATGAGGGGATTCTTTCACCCTTACCTCCTTCCCAATGGATTGTCAGCTTATAAAGGTCATTGTGATTCAGGATAGTCAAAGGAAGAAAGATTTCCCAGTCTCCATGTTTATTAATTCTTGTCAGCTTGTAATCAGGTACCTCTTTCCAGTCAGTAAAGGTCCCGATAAAATAAATATCAGTAGCATTGGGAGCCCACTCTCTGAAAACCCAATTGTTATCGGTGCGATGAAGTCCGTAATAATGATGGCCCATAGCAAATTCGGGAAGGGAAGAGTGGCTTGTCAGGTGTTTCTCTTTCTCGCGACATTGGCTGATACGAGCATCTATCATACTGGCAAATGGTTTCAGCCAGCTATCGTCATTATAAAATTTGCTACTGCTCATAATGATAAAAATACAAAAACAAAATCATTATTCTATGTCATATCCCATTGCTTTGCTAATTTTGCATGACTAATCACATGATATGATAATTCATAAGGGATATGAGAATCTTACTCTCACTAATCCTGTTGTGACGACAGGGATATTTGATGGAGTTCATTCTGGTCACAGAGTACTGCTTGATCATTTAGTATCACGTACCCGTGAGGTCAAAGGAGAATCGGTAGTGATTACTTTTGATCCTCATCCCAGGCTGGTACTGGAAAAAGGATCAAAAGAATTTTTTTACCTATCCACCCTGGATGAGAAAAAAGTATTGATGGAAGAGGCAGGTGTAGATAACCTTATTATTATCAGGTTCACTGATCAGTTCAGCAGGATTAAAGCATGTGATTTTATTCAGAGCATTCTTATTGACAAGCTGGGAACAAGATATCTTATTATAGGGCATGATCATCATCTTGGTTATGGTGGCGAGGGTAATTATGATACTGTAGTAAAATGTGCATTATCTTCTGGATTTAAATTTGAAAAGATAGAAGGATTCAAAACAGACCGGGTAGTAATAAGTTCATCACTAATACGTAATGCATTATTAAAAGGCAGGGTTGAAGAAGCAAACAGGTGGCTTGGGTATAATTATTCATTAATGGGAAAAGTAATTAAAGGCAGGGAGATAGGACGAGAAATAGGATTCCCGACAGCAAATATAGCCCCTTGTGATCAGTATAAGCTTATCCCATATGATGGTGCCTATGCTGTTGACATACAGATTGATGGCAGGAAATATCCGGGAATGCTAAGTATAGGAAAAAATCCCACAGTAAATAAGACTTCAGGATCAAGATCTATAGAAGTCAATATTTTCAATTTCAAGTCTGATATCTATGGAAAAGAAATTAAAATAATTTTCAGGTACAGATTAAGGGATGAAATAAAATTTGACAATACTGACCAGCTTGTAAAGCAAATGGAAAAAGATAGGGAAAGAGCCTTACAACTACTTAAATGAACAAAATTGGATTTTTATTAACTTTGCACTCTCAATTATACATACAATAGAAATGGAAATAGTAACAGAAAAGAAAATGCAATATAAGGTTAAGGATATTTCACTTGCTGAGTCTGGCAGAACAGGGATAGAAATAGCACAAAAAGAAATGCCGGGACTTCTTGCTATCAGGAAGACATACTCTTCGGGAAAGCCGTTACAAGGAGCACGGATTACCGGGTCTTTGCATATGACAATACAGACAGCAGTTTTAATGGAGACCTTGATTGAGCTTGGTGCTGATATAAGATGGGCTGGCTGTAATATTTTCTCAACCCAGGATCATGCTGCTGCGGCAATGGCTGACAGAGGCATTCCCGTTTATGCCTGGAAAGGAGAAACTCTTGAAGAATATTGGTGGTGTACAGCTCAGGCCCTCTCATTCCCGGGAGGTAAAGGACCTAACCTGATTGTTGATGATGGTGGTGATGCATCATTAATATTACATCTTGGCTATAAAGGAGAGAAAGACCCATCCATTCTTGACAGAAAACCTGCTAATAGGGAGGAGGCTATAATTCTTTCAACCCTTAAGGAGATACAAAAAAGTGAGCCGGGGAAATGGCATAATGCAGTAAGTGATATGAAGGGAATATCAGAGGAAACAACCACAGGTGTCAACAGGTTGTACAAGATGATGGAAAGAAATGAATTGCTTGTCCCTGCAATTAATGTTAATGATTCAGTGACAAAATCAAAATTTGATAACCTCTACGGATGCCGGGAGTCACTGGCCGATGGCCAGAAGAGCGCAACTGATGTGATGATAGCCGGAAAAGTGGTTGTGGTTTGCGGATATGGTGATGTGGGAAAGGGATCGGCAAAATCGATGAGATCCTACGGTGCAAGAGTTATTGTAACGGAAATCGATCCGATATGTGCACTCCAGGCAGCTATGGAAGGCTTTGAAGTGAAAACTGTTGAAGAGACTCTTGATGAAGCAAATATCTTCGTAACAGCCACAGGTAACAGAGATGTTATTACTGTAGAGCATATGAAGAAAATGAAAGATCAGTCAATAGTTTGTAATATAGGCCATTTTGATAATGAAATAGAGGTCAATGCTCTGAATGATCTGAAAGATGTACGGAAAATTCATATAAAACCACAGGTAGATAAATATGTTTTCCCCGACGGACATGCTATTTATATCCTTGCAGAAGGAAGACTTGTAAATCTTGGCTGTGCTTCAGGCCACCCCTCATTCGTCATGAGCAACTCATTCAGTAACCAGACACTTGCACTTATCGATCTATGGAAGAATAATTACAAGATAGGAGTATACAGACTTCCAAAATATCTTGATGAAGAGGTTGCAAGACTTCACCTTAACCAGCTGGGAGTTAAATTGACAAAACTTACAAAAGAACAATCAGATTATCTTGGAGTACTCCCAACAGGACCATTTAAACCTGATCATTACAGATATTAGGTATTAATCATTCCACACACTAAGGTAGCGTCCGTCGAATCTTGTTTTATAATTCTTTAATGAGTATTGTCCCGGACCTGAGACAGGTGTTCCGAAAGCTGAAAGGGCATAGAAGGTGCTACAATGTGGGCATATAGCCTGTGTAAAATCAACATCGACCTTAATGCTGAGCCCGTTTACTGCATAATCGTAAGGACAGGTACAGTCATATGCGTTGAATTCATCCAGGAGTGACCTGTAGACAATAATGCCATTATTATCGTAACCGGCAGCTTTACTTCCCCAATTATTGGTCTGGGAAGTGACAATTACATGATTGCCTATTGCAGCAAGATCAGCAAATAGTATATCTCCTGTAATGTCCATGTAAAAGTTTACATACACATCAGGGATTACATCATTTTTATTATTTTCACAGGAGGCCGACAAAAAAACAAATAATGTTAAAAGTAAAAAATATCGTATTTTTAAGGCTTTTACCACTTGGGAATAATTTATTATACAAAATTAGCATTACTGCAGTAAAACAACGGTAATTATTATACAAATATTATAATTTATACAAAATGAACAAGTTATTGAGTGTGTTGACAGTGTTGATACTGCTATCAGGTATGCAGTTATGCAATGCTGTTCCGGTGGTAAGAAATGAAAACGGTTATTTGAACATTGAGATAGTAATTAGTCCGCAATCAAAGAATAGAAAAACAAAGATCAAGAAACCAATGAGTGTAAAAAAAGCCCAGAGGTTGCAGGCTTTAAGGGAAAAAAAACTGGAACGTGAATATAAAAGAACTATTAAGGAGAACCGCAAAAGATCACTGGAAATACAAACACCTGAAGTCCGGGAACGGATGAAGCAGAATATTAAAGATGCAAATGCCCGATATAAGAATAAAAGAAAAACCAATACATCTAGAACCAAAAAGGTGAAAAAGAAATACAGATAATAGAGACAATACAGTCTCCAACCTGTAAACAACTAATTTTCAGCTTTTTTTTTGGGTTTATATAAAAGATTTTTTATATTTGTACATGAAGAGTTCCGAAATTGTCGGAATTCTTCCTTTTTTTGAAATATGCAGGGAAAAATGTCCGATGTATTATATGTAACGGAAGAGGGTCTTCAGAAGCTTAAAGATGAGCTTGAGAATCTGAGAACTGTAAAGAGACCGCATATTGCACGGCTGATAGCAGATGCAAGAGATAAAGGCGATCTCAACGAAAATGCAGAATATACGGCAGCCAAAGAAGAACAGGCTATGCTTGAAATGAAAATTGCAAGGCTTGAGGATGTTATTGCCAAATCGAGAATACTTGATGAGTCTAAAATTGATACATCAACAGTCAGAATATTGAACAAGATAAAAATAAAGAATAAAAAGAATGACAGTGTGATGGAATATCAGATTGTTCCTGAAAGTGAAGCTAATTTCAAAGAGGG
>CAZTXH010000008.1:0-18563 GCA_964617415.1 uncultured Rikenellaceae bacterium
TTGTAAAACATCCTGACTTCGGGCTGGACAGGGATATTGCCGGATCCCGTTGTTTGTAACAGCCCGCTGTTGAAATCAGCCACGATAGCAGTAATATAGCTCGTTACAAGACTTGCCATATTTGGTTCTGAGCCGTCGGCAATTATATTCATGACGGCTTTGCCTTCGCTTATGAGCTTCCTGCCAAAATCCTTTTCAAATACTATAACCGCTTTTATTTTGTTTTTCCTGAGTTCCTTGTTTATATCATTGTAGTTCAGCAGGCTTTCACTCTTCCTGAAAAATCCGGATGAACAAATTTTATCTGAAAGTTGCTGTGTGATCTCATCATATGAAAGATCAAGAAAAGCTACCGGAGCATTTTTCAGATCTGTAGTGACTACATATCCGAATAAAAGAATCTCTGCAGCAGGGATCACGAATATTATTATCATCGTCCGGAAATCCCTGAAAATATGCAGGAACTCTTTTTTTACAAATCCGACAAAGCGTTTCATGATATTTGATCTTAATTAGAACCTGGATTTAGCCCCCCTTCAGGGGGGATGGAGGGTCTCGCTATCTTCACAAACACCTCTTCAATAGATGATGCACCATAATGTCTTTTCAGCTCAGCAGGTTTATCCAGTGCCACAATTTTCCCTTCACTCATTATTGATACCCGGTCACAGTACTCAGCTTCATCCATATAATGTGTTGTCACAAAAACAGTGATTCCAATATTAGCTGTCTCATATATCATCTCCCAGAACTGCCGGCGGGTTACCGGATCCACACCGCCTGTAGGTTCGTCAAGAAAAACAATCCTGGGCTCGTGAAGAACAGCTACAGAGAATGCAAGTTTTTGTTTCATCCCAAGTGGCAGATCTGAGATTAACCTGTCACCATGTTCCATAAAATCAAGTTTTCCAAGAAGCTCATCAGTTCTTTCCCTTATAAGTTTTTTAGGCATTCCGTAAATTCCACCGTACAACATAATGTTCTCTTTCGCCGTCAGATCTTCATAGAGTGAAAACTTCTGACACATATAGCCTATGTTCTTTTTTATCTTTTCAGGCTGTTTCATGGCATCAAAGCCGGCAACAGATACTTCGCCGGAAGTGGGTTCAGATAATCCTGATAAGATTCTTAGTGCTGTTGTCTTGCCTGCTCCGTTAGCCCCCAGGAACCCGAATATCTCACCTTCGAAAACCTCAAAGCTGAGGTGATCGTTCGCAACAAATTTCCCGAACCGTTTCACCAGATCCTTAACTGTTATAACCTTTCTGTTCGTCATTACGTTGTGTTCATTAATTCAAGGAATCTGTCTTCAATTCCTGCATCTGTTTCAGTTATTACTACATCCGTGATACCCAGTTTGTCCAGATATTCGTAAATATTTTTATCATACTTATCGTCTGAGAAAGTCGCATGGACAGAATCTCCGAAAGGATAAGCAGTAATCGTTTCAGGGTATTCTCTCAGTGCATTTATCAACCTGTATTTTTCAGGTGCTTTTATGCTGAAAAGTTTCCTTGTGAATCCCTTTCTTATATTTTGAGGCTTATCAATTGATAATATTTGTCCATCCTGTATGAGTGCCACCCTGTCGCATCTCATTGCCTCATCCATATAAGGTGTTGATACGATTATTGTTATGTTGTACTGTTTAAGCTTTTTCAGCATCTCCCAGAATTCTGCTCTTGAAACAGCATCAACACCCGTTGTTGGCTCATCAAGGACAACCAATCCGGGTTTGTGAATAAGTGCACAAGACAGAGCGAGCTTTTGTTTCATTCCTCCTGAAAGTCTGCCTGCCAGCCTCTTCTTAAATGGCTCAATATGTGAATATATATCAGAAATCAAATCATAGTTCTCTTCCACAGTGGTGCCAAAAACAGTTGCATAGAAGTTGAGGTTTTCTTCTACCGAAAGGTCCTGGTATAGGCTGAATCGTCCGGGCATATAACCAATATTCTTCCGAAGCTCTCGGAAGCCTTTTACGACATCATATCCCATAACCGTCATCTCTCCTTCATCAGGGATGAGGAGTGTGGTAATTATCCTGAAAAGGGTTGTTTTACCTGCTCCGTCAGGACCAATGAATCCAAATACTTCAGATTCATTTACTGAAAAGGAGATCTTTTCCAGGGCTCTTGTTTCCCCGAAGCTCTTACTGATTTCCGATGATTCAATTATCTTCCGCATTCTATTTCAGAAAATTGCTTCTCCAGGCATGCCTGATTTCATTGTGCCGTCATTTTTTACATCAATTGTTACTGCATAAACCAGTGTTACACGCTCTTCCTTGGTCTGGATTATTTTTGGAGTGAATTCTGCCTTATCCGAAATATGACTTATTGTACCCGGAAATGATATAAATCCTTTCTTGCCGTTATCCACTCTTACTGTACATTCTGCGCCGGTTTTTATATTTGCGATTTGTGCTCCGCTTACATATACTTTAAGCTTAATAAGAGAGAGATCTGCTATTTTAACCAGTGGTCTTCCTGCTGTAGTTATCTCTCCGGCCTCTGAATACTTTTCAATAACAGTACCTTTCAAAGGACTTTTTACACTGCTTCGTTTAAGCTGCTCGTTCAAAGTTGCCTTTTTCGATTCATATACAGATAATTCTGCAGCTATCGATGATTTCTGCGTGTTATTGGCTGCAATCTGTTTTTCCAGAACTGCTGCCTGCCCGGTTAGATCATCATACTGTTTCTGTGTTGCTGCATCATCCTTCAGCATATTCTCAATTCTGGCAATATTTATTTTTAGATTTTCAATTTGCTGGTAAAAGATGTCATTCTGGGCATTTATTGAATTTATACGAGTCCTGACACTCCTCATACCTGCATTGATTTCTTCCCTTTGAAGATGGAACAGAGTTGTATCTATAAGAGCGATTTCTGCACCCTCCTCTATTTCTGATCCTTCTGTTATATCGAACTTAAGGATTCTCCCGTTTGTTTCTGCAGAGACAAGAACTTCAGTAGCTTCAAAATTACCGTAGGCATCTGCTTCGTCTGCTTTGTTTCCACAACCGGCTGCCAATGCTGCTGCAATGAAGATTAATAATTTTGTTTTCATATTATTGTCTTTTATGTTTTTCGTTTTTTCCAGGAGGTCATTCAATTTCATTTCCGCTGATATTCAAATATTCTACCTGTGATTTTACCAGGTTGATTTTATGTATCTCATAATTAATTAGTGCCTGTTTTTCAGAATTCATCTCATTCATATATTCAGTTGCAGTAATCGTACCGTTTTCATATTGTGATTCAGCTGCAGCAGTTATCCTTTTCTTTATTTCAATAAGGTCAGAATCGGATTTGATGAGTGATTCAAGATTAGTAATTTCTGCCTGTTTTGCTTCGAGGAGTCTTTTGAGATTTTCTGTAAGATCGTTTTTCCTGTTATCGATAATTCTCTGCTGAAGATTTATCACCTGTTTTTCATTCTTTGCTTTATTCCAGTCGAATATATTCCATTTCAGACCTGCACCAAGAATGTAATAAGGTGCAAATTCATCCTTGAAAAAATTGTTGCCGGGAGGATTACCATATCCAAGAGTTGCAAATCCGAAAGCCTTAGGCATCCTCTTGCTTTGTATTACCTGCAGGGTAGCATCAAGCTGTTCCTTCCTGAGATCGAAGATCTGCAGTTCATGACGTGATAATTCATCTGTGAGTTTTTCCTCTGTTACCGGAAGAACAAATTCTGTTGAAGCATCAATTTCACTTCCGGTGAGACTTGAAAGCATCTTCAGTAGAGATTCTTTCCTTATCCTGTTTTCATTCAGTTGCTGCTCAAGTTTTATCTTTTCAGAGGTAATGACATCAATATCTGATTCCAGGATCACACCACTTTCAAGTGCCGAATTCATTGATGAAATACGTTTGTTGATCAGTTCAAGGTAACTGTTAAGTAGGTCTTTCTGGTGGTCCAGAAGCAGGAGACTGAAGTAATAAATGTTTATTTGTTCTTTTAATTTATATATATCAGTATCGGTTTGTTTTTCATTAATGGCAAGTCCTGCTTTTTCCAGAGCACGGGCTCCCTTGATGGCACCACCATCATAGATCATCTGATTTATTTCAAGCGTCACCTTATATTGCTCATGAGGAAGAGGTTTTATAAGGTCGGCAATTCCCGGAACCGGTAATGACCCAAGAACATCAGTCATGTCGATGACAGAAGAGTTGTAAATAAAACTTCCATTAGCATCGAGTGTAGGCAACCATTCTTTTAACAGGTTCTTATCATTAAGCTCCCAGATTGATGAATAGGCAGCTTTTTCTCCTGCGAGTGCATTTGTTTCAGCTGCTTTATCATAACACTCTTTCAGCGTTAAAATCTTCTGGCCCTGAATAAAAGATATCCAGGGGATTATTAAAATAAACAGAATTATAACTCTCTTTTTCATTATTTGTTCGTTTAAACTTCTTTCTTAATGTTGTGCCAACTGTACACTGCCAATTGCCAACTAATCTTTCTTAATTGCATTTATAACAAAATCCGCCGCATACTTTTTCCTCTCCTCAATATACTCATTGAAGTCATATCCCATTTTTTCCATAATACTGGCAACCACAGGTTTAGCAATAAATGGAAAGACACTCATTGCGGCAATTGAAGTCATTAGCTGAGGAATTCTCTCTCGGGTGATATTGTATCTTGCCAACTCTTCCCTATGCTGAGCTTCCATTGTAGACCATAATTTATCAATGTCAATACCCTGAACAATTTTTTTAATCTTTGCCGGATTCCGATGAAATTCGTTCAAAATGAATCCGGGAAGTCTTGGATTCTTATTTAGGAATTCAATATGCTCTTTGAAGAAGAACCTTATTTTATCTTCAAGCGAAAGATTTTCATCCAATACAGGAGCAAATTTTTTGAATATCTGTCCGGCTATTTTTTCAAAAACCGCATTGAAAAGATGATCCTTGGTCCTGTAATAATAATGCAGCAATGACTTGTTTATTCCTGCATGCTCTGCTATATCCTTCATTCGGGCTCCATCCATCCCTTTTTCAATAAATACCTCGGTTGCCGATTCAAATATTTTTTCCTCCGTAAGTTTATCCTTTTCTGTCATTTTAATTAACCATTTGATTTAACCCTATGATTAAACCAATAAGTTTAACCATTTGGCCAAAAGTATAAAATAATTTTATATGATGCAAATTTTTTTCAAAAAAATTCCGGAAAGAAGAATTAATAATCTAACGAACACAATAGTATCAGAGCAGATAAAAAATAGGAAAACAGAACTTTAAAGAGTAATTTGATTAGCTTTGTTTCATGTAGTAAATTGCATACAAAAAGTAATAATAATTATAAATGATCATCTATATTGGTAAATCTTGAAATCAAAAGCGGTCCCATCTCAGCAATAAGAAAAGGTATTGGTGTTTTTAATTTTATCCTTGCCATCTTTCTGTTCATCCTGTTTCTTGATTCACGAAACATATTATATATCCTATTGACTATTTTGGTAATATTAAATGGATTCTATTTGTTTACAAGCGGATTTGGCCTTGAAAAGTCATGGATAAGGGTCGGAACAAATTTTCTTATAATAAAATGGTCAGACAGATTAAGGCAGATAAAGATCCATAATTCAGCAATTACTAAAATATGTCTCGAGAGATTACAGATTGTTATTCACATGAAATACAGGAAGCCCCTGAAGCTAAAAATAAGTTACCTGGAGAATGATCAGAAGAATAAGATTTACAGGTTTTTTATTGATTATGCAAATCAGAAGAACCTTAGTCTTGAAAGGCATGTCACCGGGATTGCCTAGTCGTCTGTTAATTTTTTCATATAACCCACAGGATGATTTAGCAGGATATGCTGGGACTTTTTTAGTTTCAGCAGATCTCTGATCTTATCAGCACCCGGGCAGCTGGCCCTGGGACGGGTTTTAATTCCTGTTGCGGCACAGAAAAGGGAAATATTCTGCGATACAATACCACAGCCGATATTTGCCCACCCTAATTTTAAAGTTTCTGTGCCTTCCCTGAATCTTGAAATATCCGTTATAAGAACAAGATTCAACGGTGCATCCGTTTTACCGGGCAGATCCCTGTAATCTCCGGCAACAACTGGTAAAAGAATATGTTTATGTGCATCATAAAGATATATACCGTCCTCAAGGAAAGCATATACATCAATGTCCTGTGAATTCATTGATGATGATGCAGTTCTTTTACCTTCATCAGGACGATTAATTCCGAATGCAGCCCACAGAAGGTCAGAAAGATCCTGTAAATCAAGCTTTTGTGAAGACCATTCACGTACGGAAGCTCTTACATCAAGTGCTTTCATTACTGGAAAGCCCCTGCTTTTATCGGGATTGAGAAGATTGATCTGATTTAATTCTCTGGCAGCAGACGATGTGGATAGTACCATAAGAAATATTGTTTAAGTTATTTAATTAATACAATATTGAATTTAAATGTGAAGTTAAAAAATTTCAACCAACCGGGAAGGAAGGATAGACTGGGAAAATTCTTCGGGTTCGCCTATACATTCAACCTGTTTACCTATTTTCTTTTATCAAATATACTTATGAATATACTTTTGTGCCAACTGGCGGGGGAGGAATGTGGGAAATGCCAGATCCTCTTGAGCTTACATGGGGGAATGATAATACTGTATCATGTGCTTCCCGACTATGCTTCTCTTTACGAGGAGAACACTACGAGTTCCAAGAATCTTACAAATCCGTCAACAAGTATTACAAACGGATATGGTATTTTTACCGGCCTCAATTCAGATACTCTCTATATAGATGCGGAAGAGCAGGAATAGAACTGAAGTCTCTTCTATAAAAAATTTAAAGTGATTTATATCTGAGCTTGAGGCTGTTGCTAACAACACTGACTGAGCTCAGGGTTATTGTTGCATCTGCAATCAAATGTCTTTACAAACGTTTCAATACGCGCTTCACATGACGCACACGACATTCCGGTAACCAGGTATATTTTCGAAATTTTCATTCAGCCTCTTTTATTATATAACATATCAGAGGTAATAAGGTTTAATGATTTCACAGGTATATGATTAAAAATGAAAACGAAAGTCAGTATCAGTTTGTATTGTAAACCACCCAGACACATCCGTTTTCAAAATGCTCCGATTTTTTGAGTTTGAATGATTTATTTTCTATAATGTCAGAAAACATCGGGTAGCAGTCTTTACCAACAATCAGAGGATGAATAAGGAGACTTATTTTATTGACAATATCCAGGTTCAGAAGAATATTTCCAAGTACACGTCCTGTATCGGTTAATATTTTTTTTATGTTATATAACTCCATTAATCTGTTGAGCGACACAGGCAGATCCACTTTTTCTTTACCTGAAATGATGAAACGGTATTCTCTCTCCTCAAGGTGAGTTATGTAATCGGAAGGAGTGGATTCCGATACAAGAATTATAACGTCCCTGCAGTATTCAAAGCGGCGGCAAGTATGAAGCATACCCCGGAGTCTTCCTCCGGAATCTACTATAACCCACCATGGGAGGCTTTTATCGCGTTGGGGCTGTACTAAATCGGAAGCTGTTTCATCCGGAATACCCTTTTCGAACATTTCATTGCCTTTTATAACAGTATTAGCACCAATAAGATGAGCGTCGGGTTTGTACTCGCCGGCAATCCTGTAATGAAGTTCCATATCAGGCATAAAACCTGTTAATGAACCATCGAGGCTTATTGAATTGTGGATGATGATTTCTTGTGACATTTTTTCTTCAAATATATACATTTCCGGGCTAAAGCCTGATACTATTATGCATTCCTGCTAGCTCGGCCTTCAAGCCGGGATTAGTGCTGGTAGCAGACAGTCTTAACTAAATGCAAGAAAGGGCAACCATTTCAAGAAAGACAGAATTATTAAGGGTAGACTAATTCCAGGCTTTAACCTGGAATTTCGGGAAAGACAAAAATATATCAGAAGGAAATAACTACAGGCTTTAGCCTGGAGTTACTAATAAACCACACAATATAAGGGCTTTAGCCCAGAATGCTTATATATATTGAAGAAATCCGAAAAAATTCTTAAAAAAAATTTGTATTATTAAAAAATAATATTATATATTTGCAATATACAAGATACTTAAATATATAAAAATCATGATATCGAACGAACTTCTCAAGGGATCATTAAAGACAATAGTATTGAAACTATTGAAAGAAAATAGCCGTATGTATGGTTATGAAATTACACGAAAGGTAGAAGAACTAACCGAAGGCAAGGTCAAACTGACCTATGGAGCACTATATCCAGTGCTCCATAAGCTAGAAAAAGAAGGAGTCCTCATTACTGAATCTGAAAATTACAATAACCGTATACGAATCTATTACAGTCTGACCCCAAAAGGGGATTCCGTTGTTGCAGAAAAGCTCAGGGAGCTTGGTGAATACATTGAGTCGCTACAACGGATAATAGAACCCAAACCCGGTTTGAATTATGCCTGAGCTTACACTGGAAAATATCGATCAGATAAGTCATGATATAAAACAGCAGGAGATAATATTTTCACATCTCCTTGATGACCTTATTGATCATGTTTGTTGTGATGTTGAGAATGAGATGCAATCAGGTCTTAACTTCATTGAGGCATATCAAAGGGTAAAACAGAAAATGGGATCGAGGAGGAGATTAAAGGAGATTCAGGAAGAGACACTTTATGCAGTTGACACAAAATACAGACAAATGAAAAACACTATGAAAATTTCAGGGATTGTGGGCACAGTTTTACTGGGCTTTGCTGCCCTGTTCAAGATCCAGCACTGGCCTCTGGCCGGAGCAATGTTGACCCTTGGAGCATTTACTCTGGCATTTGTTTTTATGCCTTCGGCTCTGGGAGTTCTCTGGAAGGAGACTCACAGCAGGAAAAGAGTTTTCCTGTTCATCTCTGCATTCTTTGCAGGTTTTTTCTTCATTGCTGGTACTTTGTTTAAAGTACAGCATTGGCCCGGATCAGGTTTAATGATAACCCTGGCAGCACTTTTCGGTATTTTATTCTTTGTTCCGGCATTACTTGCCGACAAGCTGAAAGATACAGAAAAGAAGTCTAAAAGACCTGTTTATATACTTGGTGCAATTGGAGTGATATTGTATCTGGCAGGCATGATGTTCAAAATCATGCATTGGCCTTTAGCTACATTATTAATGGTAACCGGAATGCTTGTTCTTTGTATTGTGGTTTTCCCATGGTTCGTTTGGCTTACATGGAAGAAAGATACATCTGTCAGCGCCCATTTTATATATATGGTGATCGGGATGTTTGTAATAGTTCTGCCGGGTGCACTGGTAAGCCTTAGTCTTCAACACTCTTATGAAGCCGGATTTTTCCCTCATCTCGAAAGACAACAAATGATTTATAATGTAAAATCGGATCAGAACAGTCAGCTTCTTGTTCAATATCAGGATTCATTAATATATCCTCAAATGGAACAAATCCATTCGAGAACAGTTGACTTGGTGTCGTATATCACTGACATTCAGGTGAAAATGGTTCAGGATGCTGAGGGAGAACCGGGTAATCCGGCTATTGCTAAAGATCAGATCAATGACACAGAGCAGGGAAAGATAGTATTGTATACAAGATTGTCAGATCCCTTCACCAAGGAACCAGTTAAGAATTATCTCCTCAGCGGATCCGAATCACGACAAAACCTTGAATCAGAGATATTAAAATACTCGGAATTTATTTCAGGGCTTCATGTCGCTGATAGTCAGGGTTATACATCGTTAATAGAAGCATCAGGTAATTTAACTGAATTACTTCCCGGAAAAACAAATTTATCAATGATATCCGGACTTCATTCACTTGAGTTGATGAAAAATACTCTTCTGTTCATTGAGTCAGAGTTATTAAATACAGCCATAAGTAATAAACAATCAGATTAATACTAGTAATCATGAAACAAAAACTTTATATATTAGGTTTGATAACTGCAATTATTGCTTTTACCGGTACGATTTTTAAATTGAACCACTTTCCTGGTGCAGGTATCTTGATTACTATCGGACTTGTAACACTTGTTCTGGTCTTCATTCCTGCTGCTTTGGTAAATCATTACAAGACTGTCGGGAACCGACAGAATCTATTCCTTTATATTATAACATGGCTGACTTGCTTTGTGATATTCACCTCCATGTTGTTTAAGATAATGCACTGGCCCGGAGCAGGAATAATGCTGACCATTGCTCTTCCGTTTCCTTATGTGGTCTTTCTGCCTGTTTTCCTTGTCATAACCTCGAAAAACAAAAACTTCAGCATTTATAACACAGCCTTTGTTTTACTTCTTTTGGCTGTGAATTCAGTTTTTGCGGCACTTCTTGCACTGAATGTATCAAAAGAGAGGATTGTTGATAGTTATTTTTTATCTACCAGTTATAATAAGGTTGAGGCAATTGTGGATAAGCTCCCTTCAATGGAGTCACAAACACCTGTAAACCAAAAAATAGATGAAGTATTAAAAACAATAAATAAATATCAGGATCTGATCTTTGCATATGATGGGATAACAGAAGATGAATGGAACAGAGATCCCGATGTACTTTTCCTTCCTGATAACAGAGGTATGGCAGCCAATGCATTGAAAGAATCAGGGGAGGAACCTTATGGCTCAGGGCTTCAGAAAGATTTGCAGGAACTGTTATCTTTTATGGAGAAGTCACCCGGTTTTGAAGGAATTTCAAAAGCAATCATCGATGATATGGAAAGGCAGGGGATAAATGAAGAATACTGGCCGGAAATGATATTTGCTGATAATTACCTGTCCTGGGTACTTATTTACCTTGATGGCCTTGAAACAAATCTCAGAATATTAAAATCGAAAGAATTTTAGGTTTAATTTCGAACAGGTGAGAGGGTGTATCAAAATACACCCTCTTTTTTATTCTTATTAAATAATGAAAGATTATTTTATTTTTGGCACTGGAATTATAAATGAAAATTTCATAGTAATAATCTAATATTTAAGAAAATGAAAAAAATTAAATCTTTTATGATTGTATTATTGGCAATCATGTATACTTTTTCTTTATCAGCCCAGACGGCTGAAGAGATAATAGAAAAAAGTCTGAAGGCAATGGGCGGTAAAGAATTTCTGTCAGATATCACTTCACTTTATACAGAAGGTGATATTGATGTTATGGGTATGATAGGGACAATAAAGACAACAACCCTGAATGGCAAAGGGATGAGGCAGGATATGGATATAATGGGAAGTATCATTTCAACCTGCTATACCGACAGTGCCGGTTGGAGTATGAATCCCATGATGGGAAGCTATGCGGCTGAAACCATGCCGGAACAACAATATAATTCAGGTAAAGATCAGATCTATATTGAGGGATATCTTCTGGATTATGCCCAGGACGGATTTAATGCAGAATATTTGGGAACAGAAACTGTATCAGGTGTAGATGCACACAAAGTGAAAATTACAAAACCTGACAGTACATCGGCATTATATTATTTTGATCCAAATACTTTTTTCCTTATTTATTCAATACAGCAGGCTGAAATGCAGGGGATGATTGTCGACAATGCAATGACATTCTCTGATTATAAAGAAGTCGATGGGTATACCCTGGCCCATAAGATAAGTTTAGATATGGCTGGTGGACAATTCTATATGACCATAACATTTAAAAAGGTTGAATTAAATATACCGGTAGATGAGACTATTTTTGATAAACCTTTATAGGCCTGTAATCTTTCCGAATTCAGTAACCATATAGACAGATAAAATATAAAGCATTCCCCGGATTTGCAACTCAGCTTTCCGGGGATTATTATTTATTCAGATCAGGAAAAACTGGCAGTTCGTCGGTATAATTCCCCGATACTTCTATTTTATTTTTATAAGTCTGCTCCTCACCATATTTTTATCACAAAAATGATAAAGATGTTATGAGACGAGCAGTTATAATATTAGGTATAATTCTTTTGGCAGGCGGGATTATTTTTGCCCAGGAAGATAATATCTGGACCCTTGATGAATGCATTGAATATGCCTATTCCCAAAATATTACAGTACGCAAGAGCGAACTGACAAACCAGAGATATAGTATTTATGCAGAACAGGCGAAAGCACAACGCTTCCCATCAGTCAGCGCCTCTGCAAGCCAGAATTTTAACTGGACAAAAAGCAGTACAACCAACGAATCAGGATTTACAGCAAGTAATGGATCAAACCTTTCAGTGAATTCAGGAGTGACAATTTTCAATGGTTTACAACTGACAAATCAGATAAAACAGGCCGAACTTGATATTGAGAGTGGTATATATTCTCTTGAAACCACAAAAGAATCACTCAGCCTGAGCATATTGAATGCATATCTTCAGATCTTGTATGCTGAAGAACAGGTAAAAAACAGTGAGAAACAGATTGAAGCTACTGCAGAACAGGTAAGGCTTGCAGGAGAGAGACTCCTGTTAAAAGGAATATCACAGGCCGATTATGCACAGGTTAAAGCACAGCTTGCTAATGAACAGCTTACCCTCGCAAATTCAGAGAGCCAGCTGGCTATCGCAAAAGTAAATTTAATGCAGCTTATGGAGCTTCCTGTAACTGATGATTTTGAGATATCGCATCCCGATCTTTCAGGATCTCTGAACCAGAATCGTACTCCAGATGTTAAAGCAGTATATGAAGCAGCACTGGAAATAAAACCCCAGATCAAAAATGCTGCTGTTAACAAAGAAATCGCAGCCCTGGATGAAAAAATTGCAGAAGCAGGATATTACCCCACATTATCAGCAAGTGCTGGAATAGTATCAAATTATAGTAGTCTTGGGAGTGACTCATATTTCAGCCAGATAAATGATGGCATTTCACCTTCGGCCGGATTATCATTGTCGATACCGATCTACCAGAGAAAGCAGGTTAAAACAAATGTGGCTGCAGCAAAGATCGGATACCAGGATGCCGAGCTTTCCGAAATTAACACAAGGAATGAACTTAGGAAGAACATTGAACAGGCATGTCTTGATGTCACTTCTGCACAAACAGAATATGAGGCAAGTCTGGAATCATATAACTCCACACTTGAGTCTTCGAAGCTGTCAGATGAAAAATTCACCCAGGGAATGATAAATTCAATCGATTATCTGGTTTCCAAAACAAACCTGATTGTTGCAGAAAGCAAACTGCTTCAATCAAAATACAATCTGATATTCAGCTATAAAGTACTTGATTTTTATTCAGGTATACCATTAACTCTTTGACAATGAAACATGAAAAAAGCCAAGGAAAGAACAAACTTAAAATAAAAACAACAGTACATAAAAGAAATAAAATAAACGGAATAAGACAATGAAAAAGAAAGTATTAATAATCAGTGGAATAATATTAGCGGCAGTGATTATACTGGTCGCTTTAAAACCCTTTTCAGGAAAGGATGCAACATATACTTTCGACACAGTAAAAGTTGAAAGAGGATCAATATCAAATGTGGTAACAGCTACAGGTACAATTGAAGCAATTACCACAGTTGAGGTAGGTACACAGGTCTCAGGTATCATTGAACACATTTATGTTGATTTCAATGATAATGTTAAGCAGGGACAGGTACTTGCAAAGCTTGATGAGACAAATCTCAGGGAACAGCTTAAGCAAAGCCAGGCTTCTCTTGATCAGGCCCTTGCACAGCTGAATTACCAGGAGGCAACATATAACAGGCTTAAAGCTCTGTATGAAAAGCAACTTGTTGCCCAGGCCGATTATGACCAGGCACTTTTTAACTTTGAAAATGCCAAAGCAAGTGTTACAAATGCACGGTCAGCTGTTTCACGTGCCAAGGTAAATCTCAATTATGCAACCATAACCTCCCCAATCAATGGAGTTGTCCTTAACAGGGCTATTGAAGAGGGGCAGACAGTGGCAGCCAGCTTTAACACACCGACTCTTTTTACTATTGTCAATGATCTTACCCAGATGGAAGTCCAGACAAGTGTTGATGAGGCAGATATAGGAAAGGTAAAAGAGGGTCAGAATGTTGAGTTTACCGTTGATGCTTATCCGGATCTGAAATTTGATGGAACTGTGTCGCAGGTACGGCTTCAACCTGTTACTACAAATAACGTGGTTACCTATGTTGTAATTCTTAATGCACCGAATTCCGATAAGAAGCTTATGCCGGGAATGACTGCCAGTGCAACTATTTATGTTGAAAGAATGGATAATACTCTTACTCTTTCCGGTAAAGCTGTCAGGTTCACCCCTGATGAGGAATACCTGATGAAGATGATGGCAGATTTTATGAAAAATGCCGACATGTCTGATCTGGCACAGGCTGACATACCGGAAGGTTCTCAACCCGGACAAATGCCTGACATAACCTCAATGCCACAGGGAATGCTTTCAACTGGAATGTTTCCCGGGACAGAAGAAGCTGATCCTAAAGTTAAGACAGTGTGGGTGAAGGATGATAAGGGTGGTATACGGCCTCGAATGGTTATTCTGGGAATTGAAAATGGTTCGAAAGTGGAAATTGCCTCAGGGCTGAATCAGGGTGATGAAGTGGTAATTTCAATGTCAGGCGGGAAAGCAAAAGAAAGTACATCAAGATCAAGTAACAGAGGCCCTGGCGGACCATTTCCTTTTTAAACGAGAGTTAAACAGCAGTTTAATATAAAGGTCATGAACAAAACTATTATTGAAATAAAAGATCTCCGCAAGGACTACCATATAGGTGAGGTGACAATCCATGCACTTCGTGGAGTGGATCTCAGGATAGAAGACGGTGAATTTGTTGCTATCATGGGAGTGAGCGGTTCAGGGAAATCCACAATGCTTAATATACTGGGCTGCCTGGATAAACCTACGGGCGGAGAATACAAACTTGATGGAGTGGATATTAAAACACTTAATAAAGATACAACCGCCAGGTTGAGAAACAAAAAGCTCGGTTTTGTTTTCCAGTCATATAACCTGCTGCCACGTACTACAGCACTGGAGAATGTAGAACTGCCTCTCTTTTATAACAGTAAGATAAAGGCAAAGGAGCGTAAAGAAAAAGCAGTTAATGCACTGGAAGCTGTGGGACTGGCTGACCGCATGGACCATATGCCCAACCAGCTTTCAGGTGGGCAGCAGCAAAGAGTGGCTATTGCACGTTCACTGGTAAATGATCCCGTACTAATCCTGGCTGATGAACCGACAGGTAACCTTGATACCCGTACTTCATTTGAATTAATGGATCTTTTCCAGGATCTAAATGAAAAAGGAAGAACAATAGTATATGTGACTCACGAACAGGATATTGCCAGGTTCGCAACACGAAATGTCATTTTCAGGGACGGAAAGATAATACGGGAAAGCAATGTAAAAGAACGATTGAATGCAGCAGAGATACTGCTTACTCTCCCTGTTGAAAATATCGAAGAATTTGATGAATGATTAACAGATAAGGATTATGAACTTAACGAATTTATTCAGAATAGCAATCAGGGCTTTATTCAGGAACAAGATGAGAGCATTCCTGACAATGCTTGGAATCATAATCGGAGTTGCTTCGGTTATCGGCATGTTGGCAATTGGAGAAGGCTCCAAACGGAGTATAACGGATGAAATGTCATCCATGGGATCCAACCTTGTTATGATAATGCCCAATATGCAAAGAAGAGGAGGTGTAAGCCTTGGCGCCTCAAACTCTATGGTTCTGAAATACAGCGATGTAACAGCTATCAGAAATGAGGCAGTAAATATATCGGCAGTGTCACCCACAATAAATGCAAACGGACAGGTGATATATGGGAATCAGAATACACAGACAAGTATTTACGGGGTGAGCGAGGAATATCTCGACATAAGAAAGCTGGAAGTTCGGAGTGGAAGGATCTTCAACAGGACAGAGGTGAGAAGTATGACCAAGGTCTGTATCCTTGGTCAGACAGTAGTCGAGAACCTTTTCGGGGAAGGTTTTGATCCTGTCGGATTGAACATACGTATTAAAAATATTCCTTTCGAGATAATTGGTATCCTTGAGGATAAAGGTGAAAGCGGAATGGGGCAGGACCAGGATGATATTATTCTTGCACCATATACAACTGTTCAGCGCAGGATTGCGGCAATCGATTATATTAACGGTATATATTGTTCAGCTGTAAGCGAAGAGAGAAGTGCAGCAGCTATTGAAGAGGTGGAGGAAATACTGAGAAGGACACATAAACTGAAAGAATCAGAAGAAAACGACTTCAGGGTAATGTCACAATCGGAACTGATTGAAACAGTATCAACCATTACCAACATAATGAAAATCCTTCTGGGAGCAATTGCAGGTATTTCGCTGCTTGTGGGAGGAATTGGAATCATGAATATAATGCTGGTATCAGTAACAGAGCGTACACGTGAGATAGGTCTGCGTATGTCAATAGGCGGAAGAGGAAAGGATATACTCAGACAATTCCTGGTCGAATCGATGATGCTGAGCATCAGTGGTGGGTTGCTGGGTGTAATATTCGGATATCTCCTCGCCAGTCTGGGAGGAACCCTTATAGGATCTGCTGCAGTAGTGACAACACAATCAGTTGTGCTGGCATTTGCAGTTTGCTTTGCCATCGGTGTCTTCTTCGGATGGTACCCGGCAAAAAAAGCAGCCAACCTGAATCCTATCGATGCACTCAGATATGAGTAGAATAATAGCAGGAACATATATTTTAGTAAATTCGTAATATCCAAACAAGGAGCATAATGGAAGAAAGATCTCAAAAAGGCATAATTAAAATCATTCTTCATATACTGGCATGGTTTATTCTCCTGGGTTTACCATTATTTTCCGCCAAGAGGTTTCAGATGGGGAGTGACTTCCTTTTGATTTATTATACTATTACTCTTATTAATGGTCTGATTTTTTATATAAATTATCTGTTTCTGGTACCGAAATTTTTTTTTCAGAAAAGAAAATATAAGTATTACTTATCAGCCTTTATACTGGTAATTGCTTTCTATTTTGTATCAGATATTTCAAATAAGCTGATTTTCGATTATATGTCAGATGAGGCAAGGCCGGAGCAGTTAAACAGACCTCCTGATGAAAGAAGAGGACCCGGACCTCCGGGGAGAAGGATAACAGGAACAAGATATCCTTTTCGTGAGGCTCATATCCTCACTTATGGATCATCTTCCCTCTTCCTGATCTTTTTCTCCCTTGGACTTAGGGTTCTTGAACGTCAGTCGAAGATTGAAAGAATGCAGGAGGAAATGCAAAGGGAGAAACTCAATTCGGAACTTGCATTCCTAAAAAACCAGGTCAGTCCTCATTTCTTTTTTAATACTCTTAATAATATTTATTCATTGATAAGTGTCAATGCAGAGGACTCGCAAAAAGCTGTTCTGAAGCTCTCAAAACTGATGCGGTATCTTCTTTATGAATCTGAACAGGGTAATACAAAACTGAGCAGCGAAATAGACTTCATGAGTAACTATATTGATCTCATGAAACTGAGAATGAGCGATAAAGTGACCCTTTCAGTTTCATTTCCTGAAGATTATGAGGATATGAATATTCCGCCTCTTCTCTTTGTCCCTTTTATTGAGAATGCATTCAAACACGGGATTAGTTACAAGGAGAAATCATATATTGAAATTAGTATGCTGACAGAGAAGGACTCACTCTATTTCAGATGTGTCAATAGTAAGATAATAAAACAGGAAGAATCTAAAAGAGATCATTCAGGTATAGGACTTGAAAATGTTAAAAAGAGGCTGAACCTGTTGTTCCCCGGGCGGCATGACCTGAAGGTTAACGAATCGGATTCAGAGTTTGAAATTGTATTGAGCATTTATTTTTCATAATGATCACAACTGTTGCCATAGATGATGAGCCACTTGCCCTTCAACTTATAGAGGGTTATATAAAAAAAACTACAGGATTGAAACTGACAGCAAAGTTTGACAATCCACTGGATGCGGCTGATTTCCTGAGAAACAATATTATTGACATTGTTTTTGTTGATATCCAGATGCCTGATCTTTCAGGAATTGAGTTAACCAGGCTTCTGGAAAAAGGACCAAAGGTGATCTTTACAACAGCATACGAGAAATATGCACTGGAAGGATATAAACTGGAGGTAGTTGATTATTTATTGAAGCCCTTCAGTTATGAGGAGTTTCTGTCTGCTGTCAATAAAGCGATTCACCTTATAAACCTTGAGAAGAAAGCTCCTGTTAAAATCGATACAAATGATGAATTCCTGTTTCTGAAATCGGATTATAAGATCAGGAGGATCAATTTCAATGATATACTCTATATTGAAGGTCTTAAGGACTATGTTAAAGTGTATACTCAGAACAGTCCAAGACCGGTTCTTACACTTTCAACATTAAAACTGCTTGAAACAAAACTGCCATCGGAAAGATTCATGCGTGTCCATCGCTCTTTTATTGTTAATCTGAAAAAAATTGACACGATTGAGAGAAGTAGGATTGTATATGGTAAAACCTACATACCTGTAAGTGATCAGTACAAAGACAAATTCCAGGAGTTCCTTGATAAGAATTTCCTTTAATTTGTGAGACACCTGATTTCTTTTACCACTGCTCCGAAA
>CAZTXH010000009.1:0-10509 GCA_964617415.1 uncultured Rikenellaceae bacterium
CCATCAATAAGTAGAACTTTCTTCTTCACTTAGATATTTTCCTTCAAATTTATTCTTTATATGAAAATCCACCGGCATTGAATTATTCTTATTAATGATTTTATAGAATAATTGGTTCATCTCAGGAGAAAAATTTGAACTAATTATATTACCATCTGGTTGGAACAAGCCAAAACGTATCGGTTGGATTTTTGACGTCACGTCTTGAATAAATGTATTTAGAATGTTAGGTTCGCTCATTTTTTTACCTTAATATATTAGTAAACGAAGGAGTATAATTAGCAAATAATAATTTTAATAAACAAACTTTAAAACTTAATAAAATGGAACCGATCAATATTGAAGGAACACCGAAAACACCAACTGTAAAATTTGATGCATCTGAAGGTGTATTTGAGATCAAAGGGCGTTCAATCCCCGAAAACTCAGTTGAATTTTATAAACCACTGGTCGACTGGCTCGACAATTATAAAGAATCACCTCTTGACAAGACGGTGGTAAATATCAGGCTGGAGTATTTCAATACCAGTTCTTCTAAATGTATACTTGATGTATTTAAAAAGCTGGAGGCGATACATAAGGCTAAAAATGAAGTGGAAGTGAACTGGTATTATGAAGAGGACGACGAAGATATGCTGGAAGCAGGGGAGGATTATGAATCTATTATCAGGGTACCCTTTAAGATGATAGAAATAGTAGAGTAATCTTTATTATATTATACTTTGATAATTATCAGATCGGTTTTTCCACAAAACTATATAGGGGCTTTTGCGAAAGCCCCTATTTTTATTCTGAACCTTTGAGTTTTTTCCCCATAACCACTAGCCTTGATTCAAGAAGCCTCTTCAGGAGCCTGAAAGAGAGGATACAATAGAGTCCAACTGTTATAATCCATAATACAATAATATTGACGATAAATGTGTCAACCTCCAGGCCGAATATCTTTTTTCCCGGAGCATAAAAATGAGCCTTAATTAAATTATGCTGTGGATCCATATAAATTGGATCCAGCTTTTGGATTATCTCTCCCTTATATTCAATAACTTTTTGGGTTTCAGTCTTGTTGGTCACAAACTCCTCCAGAGATTCATTGGTATACATATTCCTCATTTTAAGAAATCCCTCACTGTCTTCTGATTGCAGTTTTGTCAGAAGAGCCTGTTTCCGGTCGTTTGCATTATTGGAATAACTTATATAGTATCTTCTTATAAGTTCGATATAGTTGAGCGCTGAATTAGTAATCTCTAATGTTATTTTATCAGGTGTCAGAGATTCAGAATAATCAAATTTGATTTCAGGTGTCAGAACCTGTTCTTTGTTGATCTCATTATATAATACTAGCAGGTTATTTTCGAAATCTTCTCTCCTTGTACCCCTCTCCAGGTCATTCTTTACACTTTCAGCTTTGCCTTTAACTTCATTATACCAGAAGTCTTTTTTATATTTTGCTTTACTCATGGCTTTATCGTAAATATAAAACTGGCGTTCATACTTATTATCCTTAAACTGTTTTACAGCCAGTGCTTCGTAACCCCATCGTGAAGTAATAAATTCACCATAGAATGGTATAGAAATTGGAGAAGAGAGATTGGGATTCAGTTTTTCGAATTTTACCATAATACCGCTCAGTATAAGCTGTGGGATGACGAGGAATGGGATCCACATATAAATTGTAGCTACAGCTTTAAAACTGTCGGAGATGATCAATCCCATAATATTGGCTCCGGCCCAGCAACTGAAAAGTATAATCCAGTATTCGAACCACATCCCCCTTATACCTATAATGAGGTTGCCAATTATCACAAATGTTAATGCCTGTATGGCTGAAATTACAAATTGAACAAATACTTTTGATAACAGATAGCTGTTCCAGCTTAGATTAAGAAATGCCTCCCTTTTAAGTATTTTCCTGTCTTTAATAATCTCCTCAGCACTCACGGTAAGTCCCATAAATATGGCTATAATCACTGACATTAAAATGTAAATCGGAAGGTTACTGTTTTCATAAAGAGTATACTTTGGATTAGATGCACTTTCATCGAAATACCTTATAAGGAAAGAGAGTGCAATAGCAAGTACCGGCGCCTCAATGAGGGTTATTAACATATATTGTAAATCGGCTATTTTGGAAAGGATGTCCCGTTTGGTAAATACAAGCCATTGTTTGAACTTATTGGGTGTTTTGAAGTTAATTTCCGGAATAGTTGTCCCCGACTCTATAATCTCCTCTTCTTTCTTTTCCGCTTTATAGTTATTACTCCAGTCGCCAGGTGAAATTCGCCGGATGTCGGTCGGCTGACCACTCTCAGTAAATACCCTTGTCTCGACGATATTGAATATCTGTTCCGGATTCACATTTCCACAGACATAACATTCACTTTCAGCATAATTTGCCTGTTCAATTTTTCTCTTAAAGTATTCAATCGATTCAATAGGATTTCCATTATATATAAGAAAACCTCCTGTATCAAGGATAAGCAACTTATCGAACATCTTAAAGATATCAGAGGATGGTTGATGTATCACAATGAAAAGTAGCTTTCCCTTACGTGCCAGTTCCTTGAGAAGGTCGAGAATATTTTCAGAGTCACGTGATGAGAGTCCTGATGTCGGTTCATCGAGAAACATTATTGCCGGCTCTCGTATGAGCTCCAGAGATATATTCAGCCTTTTTCTTTGTCCTCCACTGATCTTTTTATTAAGAGGACTTCCAACCTTCATATTACGGATCTCGAATAAGCCCAGATTCTTTAATGTACTGTCTACTTTTGCAATTATCTCATCATCAGTGAGATTATCAAAACATAACTTTGCGTTATAGTATAGATTTTCAAAAACAGTGAGCTCCTCAATCAGGAGGTCATCCTGCGACACATAACCTATCAGTCCTTTTATTTTCTCCTTTTCTGTGTGAATACTAACACCGTTTATCAGGACCTCACCATTATAGGGCTCATTAATTCCGTTAAGAACACCGAGAAGTGTCGATTTGCCTGCCCCACTGGCTCCCATAATACCAACCATTTTACCCGATTCCTCCTTAAAACTCATGGGGTGGATACCTACTTTGCCACTCTTAAACCGATACTCCAGGTTATTTACTTCATAAACAACCCTCGAGGCCCGGAATTCCTCTTTCATAAACTGCATCGTGACATCCCAGTAGTAGATCGGCTTTACCTTGTATCCTTTAATAGAAGAGCCCTGGCTGAATGGATATACTTTATCTTCCTGGAGCAGCTGACCATTCATAGATAATTCACCCGAACCCGTAAACCTCGTAAAGTACATTTTTACTGAGGGAACGAATAATATCCAGATCTGTCCCTTGAGAAGCTCTTTATAGACATGTTTTACTTCCTTAAGGATTGTCTTTTCATTGCCGTCAATTAACAGAATATTATTGTGATTAGGTATATTATCGAATGAATTACGTACAAATCCTTCAATGAAATTATATTCCTCCTCGGAGATATTCAATCCTTCAGCCAGAGTACTTATAAATCCTAATTCGAGCTGACTGATCTCATTACTGCCTGATTTACAGAATTCAAG
Organism: uncultured Rikenellaceae bacterium; assembly: GCA_964617415.1. Taxonomy (GTDB): domain Bacteria; phylum Bacteroidota; class Bacteroidia; order Bacteroidales; family VadinHA17; genus LD21. Next base: position 3,556 of record CAZTXH010000009.1, read on the forward strand.
GGCCTGTATGACAACAACGATTCTCTGTTCCTGTGCCAGTTGGCCCTCTTCATTAATATCAATGCAAAGCTTTCTTATTCTAATTGCTATTGCTCCCTCACGACGTTCTGCACTGCTTTTTTCGAGTTTCTTCCTGGCTTCTTCATAAGCTTCATCATATTTTGTCAGGTATACCTTTACAAGTTCCTGGTTCAGTAGTCGTTTCAGAAATGTTTCAACTACACCCCTTCTTTCAGTATCATCAGCCATAGGCTTGGCTATCAGAGCAAATAGCTGCATCAGGGTTTCAAGGATCTTTTCACTCATATAAGGTTATTTTTATTTGGTCTTGAAGTTATGAATTTTTTTTTGGTTCAAATAGTCAATTACAATCATTTGGAAAAAATATTAATACATAACCATTTTTTGAACTATTGTAGTGGTTTTAGTAATAATAACATTACGAATAAAGTCATTCTGGCAGTCCTTAAAATGTCAAAAAGTCCCGGAATTACCACTGGCAGAGAATTTGATCAGGATTACGAAAAAAATATTTATATGAATCTAAATAATTTCACATTAAAGGCCCAGGAATCGGTACAGAAGGCTTTTAACATAGCTGAAGCAAAAGGACAGCAGGCTGTTGAATGTGCTCATTTGCTAAAAGGAATAATGAATGAAGCCGAGAGTATTACAGACTTTTTGTTTGGAAAAATGGGCGTTGATACATCCCAAATATCCAGAGAAATTGACATACTAATTGACTCATACCCAAAAGTCTCGGGAGCAGATATTTATCTCTCATCCACTCTCTCTGAAGCAATGCGTAAAGCAAATGACCATGCCTCTAAGATAAAAGACAAATTCATAACAGCTGAACATCTGCTGGTGGGTATACTTGAAACTGATGATAAGGTAGCACATATACTTAAAGATAATGGTGTGACTACAAAAGCCCTGATGACAGCTATTGATGAGTTGCGTAAAGGTGCTTCAGTTGTAAGTCAGACTTCGGATGATACTTTCAATTCATTGAACAGGTTTGCCATTAACCTGAATGAGAGGGCGAGAACGGGAAACCTCGATCCTGTAATAGGAAGGGATGAGGAGATACGCCGTATTCTTCAGATACTTGAACGACGTACCAAAAACAATCCTCTCATGATAGGAGAACCGGGAGTGGGAAAAACTGCAATAGCCGAGGGAATTGCCCATAGAATAGTAAGGGGAGATGTCCCGGAAGATCTTAAATCGAAGATTATATATTCACTCGATATGGGAGCACTCATCGCAGGGGCAAAATATAAGGGTGAGTTTGAAGAACGACTTAAATCTGTTGTAAATGAGGTGATTGGATCTGAAGGTGATATAATCCTTTTTATTGATGAAATCCATACTCTTGTTGGAGCGGGAAAATCGGAAGGAGCCATGGATGCTGCCAACATACTTAAACCTGCTCTGGCAAGAGGTGAACTAAGAGCAATTGGCGCTACAACACTCAATGAATACCAGAAATACTTTGAAAAGGATAAGGCCCTCGAGAGACGCTTCCAGGTTGTGATGGTAGATCAACCTGACAGGGAGGATACAATATCTATTCTTCGTGGTATACGTGAAAAATATGAGGCACACCATAAAGTGATAATCAGAGATGAAGCAATTATTGCAGCTACCGACCTCTCTACACGCTATATTTCAGAAAGATTCCTTCCTGATAAAGCTATTGACCTTATTGATGAAGCAGCTTCCCGATTGAGACTGGAAATGAATTCAATACCTGAAGAGATAGATGAGACAGAGCGAATAATAACAAGACTTGAAATAGAAAAAGAAGCTGTAAAACGTGATGGTGATAAGGAAAAAGTACAGGCATTATCAAAAGAACTTGCTGATATGCAGGCAAAACGAAATGAACTGACAGCTGCCTGGAATTCAGAAAAAGAGATGATTAATATGATCCAGGCAAAGAAAGGGGAAGTTGATAATTGCCGTTTTGAAGCTGAACAGGCCGAAAGAGCAGGTGATTATGGAAAAGTCGCTGAAATAAGGTATGGAAGGATCGTTGAACTTGAAAAAGAGATTACAGAACTTAAAGATAAAATAGAGAAAAAGAGGAGCAAAGGTTCACTTATACGCGAAGAGGTGAAAGCAGATGATATTGCTGAAATAGTATCGAAATGGACGGGTATACCTGTTTCAAAAATGATGGAAAGTGAAAAGGATAAATTATTACGACTGGAAGAAGAACTACATAAAAGGGTGGTGGGACAGGATGAGGCTATCAGTGCCGTAGCCGACGCGGTAAGACGCTCAAGGGCAGGTCTTCAGGACCAGAAGAAACCTGTAGGATCGTTTATTTTTATAGGCACAACAGGTGTGGGAAAGACAGAACTGGCAAGAGCACTCGCTGATTTCCTCTTTAATGATGAAAACCTCCTTACACGTATCGATATGTCAGAATATCAGGAGAGACATTCAGTATCACGACTTATCGGTGCACCTCCGGGATATATAGGTTACGACGAGGGCGGCCAACTTACAGAAGCAGTCCGACATAAACCCTATTCTGTGGTACTCCTTGATGAAATAGAGAAAGCACATCCCGACCTTTTCAACCTACTGTTACAGGTCCTTGATGAAGGCAGACTAACAGATAACAAAGGACATACAGTTAACTTTCGTAATGTTATTATTATTATGACATCTAATCTTGGATCAGATATCATAAGAGATAGAATGGAGGAGTGGAAAAACAATATGCCTGAAGAAGAGGAGAAAAAACTCCAGCGAGATATTTTTTCACTTTTAAGACAATCACTCAGGCCGGAATTCCTGAACAGGGTTGATGAGATAGTGATGTTTAAACCTTTGGATAGTGAGCAGATTAAGGAAATAGTTAAGATTCAGCTTGACGGAGTCAGAAAAATACTGATTAATTACAATATAAGTTTGGAAATAAGTGACAAGGCTTTAGAATGGCTCACTGAGAGAGGATACGATCCACAGTCGGGAGCAAGACCTGTGAAGCGATTAATTCAAAAAGAGATAGTAAATGAATTATCAAAAGAACTTATTGCAGGCAATGTCTCACGAGATTCTGTTGTCAAGGTTACTGAAAATGAAGGGCAGCTGATATTTAAATTAGAATAATTGTTATGAGGTTGCTGGGTTCTGGTTGCTGGTTGCTGGTTCCGGGCTGTAATTTATTTTAGTGATTCCAGACAGGTTTCGAGGTTATCATAAATCTCAAAAACAGTATCAAGCCGAAGTGTTTTAAATACCTCCATTACAGATGGTTCCGGGCTTACAAACTTCAGAATGCCATAATTATTCCTGGCAATTTTCATTATTGAAAGAAAACAACCGAATCCGGAACTGTCAATATAATTAACCCCTTTCAGATTGATTATTACGGTTGTGTTTGCAATATCATATAATTTACTTATCCCTGCTTTGATATCCTCAGTGATAAGTGCATTGATCTTGTCAATTGTAAAGGTTACAATATCAGCATTATCTGTCTTTTCAATATTTATCATATAATCGTGCTGTTAACTGTTACTGATGTAATTATCGAGCTCTTTAAGTGCTTCATCAGTGTCATTTTTGAATCTTTCTATATACGATTCATACTTATCTGTCTCAATTCCTTCCTTTGCCTGCAGTTCGAAAGTCTTTAGCATCATCGCCAGATCATCCATTCCCATTATTGCAATTGACGATTTAGCTTTATGGGCCAATAGACTAAGATTATAGTAATCTTTTGCAGCCAGAAGAGATTTCATCTCATCGTAAAATTCACTGGTCTGTTCCCTGAAAAGGGTTACAAGTTCTATTACTATATTATTGTCTCCTCCTGAAACTGACTCCAGGTACTCAACATTTATATATTTGTAATCCATTATTAATAAGATGAAAGCTGGATAAGGCAGTTTTAGAATAAAAACAAATATAAGAATATTTTTTTCTGATTTAGAGAATAAATAGTCTAAAGAATGGTTTTTTAAAAAAGGTAAATAAGTACTACTTTTGAAATAACAAAAATCCGTACTATGAAGTATTATTTATATACACTGACTTTTATCCTGGTTTTTTCAACTTCTTTTCTCAAAGCACAAACTGATATTGCAGTGCGCAAGAAGGAATTCAAAAAAGAGAAGCAGGGATTCAGGGATGCATGGAAGCATGTTAATGCCGGTGATGGTTTCTATACAGCACAGGGTGTTTGGTATGGCAATGCTTATGATGAGTATCTTAAAGCTATTGCATATAATGGCAGCAATGCAGAACTAAATTACAAGACGGGTGTATCAGCACTCTTTTCAGATAACAAGGAAGAGGCAACCGCATTTTTCCTGAAAGCCATTGAACTGGACCTGGATGTAACTGAGGATATACACCTTCTTACAGGCAGGGCCCTTCAATATACGGGACAATATGAAAAAGCAATTGAAAACTATAATCTGTATCTTGATTCCGGTATAAAAAAGCCTAAAGAGGGCATAGCTGCGGCTAAGAAATATATCGAAGAATGTACTTCAGCTCTTGAGATAGTTGAAGATACTCTACGACTGGAGATTAGTAATGTAGGTTCAGAAATCAACTCAAATGCCGATGATTACGGGGCAATATTTTCTGCTGACGGTGAAAAAATATATTTTGCTTCCAGGCGTGAGATGCCCGGAGCAAAAGCTAAATATGATGATTCAAAGTATGATGAGAATATCTTCTTCTCAGTAAGAAATAATAATACATGGACTATACCCATTAATCCAGGGAAGAAAATTACTACAAATCTCTGTGAGACTCCTCTTTACCTGACTCCGGAAGGAGATGAATTATATATATATGTAGGCTATGAGAACGGAGGTGACATAAAAGTATCAAGGAGAAAAAGAGGAAAGTGGAAGTCACCATCGTCTGTTCCCTTTAAGATCAACACAAGAGGAGCAGAGACATCACTTACATTTTCTCCATCAGGTGATGAAGTCTGGTATGTAACTGATAAAGGGAAAAAAGGCTATGGGGGAAAAGACATATATATGGTGGAAAGGATTAATGACCGTAAATGGTCAAAGCCTGTGAATGCAGGACCTATGATTAATACTGTGTATGATGAAGAGTCGATAAGATTTTCGGGAAATGGAGATACTCTCTGGTTCGCTTCCAGGGGACATACATCAATGGGTGGATTTGATATTTTCTATAGTATCAGGAATGAGGCCGGAGTTTGGGAGCAAGCGGTTAACTATGGCCATCCTCTTAATACTCCCTGGGATGAACTGTTCTATCAACCGGTAGGTGTTGATGACAGCTCCTTTTATTTTGTATCGAACAGAAGTGGAGGTATGGGGGGTCTTGATATTTATAAAGGAAGAATACTGCCTCCCGAACCAGTTGTTATACCTGTTGCTCCACCGGAACCTGATACAGTGGTCGTAAGAGATACTGTTGTGGTTGTTAAAGAGATTGTTCCTGAACCTGAACCTGTTATAGAACCAGAGCCTCCTGAGGAGGTTTTATATTTAATTGGACGTGTATCAGATTCGGAAACAGACGAACCAATAATGGCAAAGATTGATATTATTGATTTTTCAACAGATCTTGTGGCAGGAACAACTGCAAGCTCAGATGTGGATGGTACTTACAGGATAAAACTACCGGAAAAAAAGTCATATATGGTTGACTTCAGGGCAAGTGGCTTTCTTTCGGATATGAAACGTATCAATATACCGGAGACCTATTCCGATGAATCATACAATCTTGATGTTACGCTTATGAAAGTGAAAGTTGGTAAGAAAGTCGTCCTTAATAATATACTCTTTGAAACAGGAAAGTCCGTGCTTACAACAAGCTCATACGAAGAACTCGACAGACTGCTTGGTATTCTGGAGGATAATCCGCTGATGCGTATAGAGATATCCGGTCATACTGACAATACCGGAAGCCTGGCCCTAAATATGAGACTTTCTGAAACAAGAGCACAGGCAGTTGTGGAATACCTGGTCCGGAAAGGTGTCGACCGGTCACGACTTGAATATAAAGGTTACGGACCAGATCAGCCGATAGCAGATAATGCCACTGCCGAAGGAAGAAAAATGAACAGAAGGGTTGAATTTAAAATTCTTGAATTCTGATAATCGTCATTCTCTTATCATTTATTCTTTGCGTCCTTTGCTTTTAACTTTGGCTTCTTAGCGGTTGAATTCAAAAGATTATAAAATGAAAAATACTCCATTTACAGAATTCCATATTAAAAGAGGTGCCAGGATGGTCCCTTATGCCGGATATAATATGCCGGTTGAATTTTCCGGAATAAACGATGAGCATATCACAGTAAGAGAGAAACTAGGAGTTTTTGATGTATCACATATGGGAGAATTTTGGGTCAAGGGACCTGCTGCAACAGAGTATCTTCAATATATTACATCAAACGATGTTTCACTTCTCTTTGACGGAAAAGTACAATATTCCTGCTTTCCGAATGGTAAAGGCGGTATCGTTGATGACCTGCTTATATACCGGTTTAATACTGAAAAATACCTTCTTGTTGTTAATGCTGCAAATATCGGAAAAGACTGGAACTGGTGCCTGCAGAATGCATCAAAATTCAATCTTAAACCTGGCAGGGATCTTATCAATGCATCGGATGAAATAGCACAATTAGCCATACAGGGTCCTCTTGCACTTAAAGCAATGCAAATGCTGACAGAATACTCTGTAACTGAAATGGAGTATTATACATTTCAGCAGATCGAATTTGCCGGTGTTAAAAATGTTATATTGTCCACAACAGGTTATACAGGCGCTGGAGGATGTGAAATATATTTAGAAAATAAAGATGGAAAGAAATTGTGGAATGCTATAATTGCTGCAGGAAGTGAATTTGGTATTAAACCTGTCGGACTGGGAGCAAGAGATACTTTAAGACTTGAGATGGGATATTGTCTTTACGGAAATGATATAAATGAACAA
>CAZTXH010000009.1:10519-17659 GCA_964617415.1 uncultured Rikenellaceae bacterium
GGGCTGGATTACAAAATTTACCGATTCAAAGGATTTTATTGATAAAGAGTATCTTTTCAGACAAAAAAATGAAGGTGTTGATAAAAGATTGAAGGGATTTGTAATGATAGATCGCGGAATTCCACGACAGCACTATATTGTTGTCGATGAAAACGGAAATCAGATTGGAGAGGTAACGTCAGGAACTATGTCTCCAATGCTGAAACGGGGAATTGGAATGGCATATCTTACCAGGGGATTCTGGAAGCCGGATACCGAAATATTCATACATATCAGGAATAAGGATCTGAAAGCTAAGGTTGTCAGTCTTCCTTTTTATAAAGTATAATATTATAGAGGCGCAAAGGTACAATGGCACAAAGGCACAATGGCAGACCAGTAAAATTACTTAAATGGTAAAACGGAAACTTGAAACCTGTTTTTCGCCGGCTCTGTTTGAGCCTGATCAGCATGAGGATTCGATCGTTGTCATAATTGATATTTTTCGTGCAACTTCTGCTATTTGTACAGCATTTGCCAATGGTGCAGATTCAATAATTCCGGTAGCTGAAATTGATGAAGCCAAAGAGTACAAGAAGAAGGGCTATCTTGTTGCTGCCGAACGTGATGGATTTGTCCTTGATTTTGCCGATTTTGGCAATTCACCATTTAATTTCACCCGTGATAGAGTAGAAGGAAGAACTATAGTATACAGCACAACAAACGGAACAGGCATAATAAGAATGGCATCCTCGGCAAGTGCAATAGTAATAGGTTCTTTCCTGAATATAGATGCACTTACCAAATGGTTAATGGACCAGGAAAAGGATGTCGTTCTTTTTTGTGCGGGATGGAAGAACAGGTTTAACCTCGAAGATACAATCTGTGCAGGTGCTATGGCGGAAAGACTATTGAACAGTAACCTGTACAATACAATTTGTGATTCCACATTGGCTTCTCTCGATTTATGGTTACTGGCAAAAGATGATCTTCCGGACTATATTGAGAAAGTAGCACAAAGGACACGCTTGCGAGATAAAGGTCTGGATGACTGTATTCAATTTTGTCTAACACCAGATTTTACAGATAAGATACCTATTATAAAAAACGGGATTCTTGTTGATATTATTAATAATTGAAGCTTAATGGAGCTATTATCTGAGTCTAAAATGCTAAATACTAATTTTAACTGAAATATGATCATGAAAAAACACAACTTTTATGCAGGTCCTTCTATTTTGCCTCAATATACACTTGATAAGACAGTAGAAGGAATACGGGATTTTGCAGGTTCGGGATTATCTGTTCTGGAGATCTCACACCGGAGTAAAGAATTTGTAGCATGTATGAATGATACTGTTACACTTGTTAAAGAGTTACTCGAAGTGCCTTCAGGTTACCATGTTATTTTTCTTGGAGGAGGTGCCAGCCTGCAGTTTGCTATGGTACCGATGAATATGATGGCTAATAAATCAGCATATCTTATTACAGGTTCATGGGCAACCAAGGCTTTGAAAGAGGCTAATATTTTTGGCGAAGCTATAGAGGCAGCCTCATCCAAAGACAAGAATTTTAGTTACATACCAAAAAATTATGTTGTTCCATCCGGTTCCGATTATTTCCATATAACAACAAATAATACAATATATGGCACAGAAATAAAGAAAGACCCTGTAACGGATGTGCCGCTGGTGGCAGATATGTCATCCGACATATTCAGCAGGCCCGTTGATATTTCTAAATATGCAATTATATATTCAGGAGCACAGAAAAACCTTGCTCCGGCAGGTGTAACACTTATCATTATTAAGGAGGATGTTATTGGAAAAATATCACGTCCCATACCTACAATGCTCGACTACAGAACTCATATATCAAAAGAATCAATGTTTAATACTCCTCCTGTTTTTGCCGTTTTTGCTGCACAGCAAACATTACAATGGCTCAAGGAGCTTGGTGGTGTAAAAGAAATGCAAAAACGTAATATGGAAAAGTCACAGCTTCTTTATGATGAAATTGACAGGAATAAGTTGTTCGTTCCTACTGTAAAAGATGAGGAGGATCGCTCTGTTATGAATGCCTGTTTTGTCATGGCAGAGGAGTATAAGGAACTTGAACAGCCTTTTTCTGATTATGCAAAATCAAAAGGAATGATAGGTATAACCGGGCATCGTTCTGTTGGAGGTTTCAGGGCTTCAACATATAATGCATTGCCAAAAGAAAGTGTTGAGGCACTTATCGATATAATGAAGGAGTTTGAGAGAAATAATTAAAGATACAAAGAATATGAAGATCCTTGTTGCAACAGAAAAACCATTTTCCCCTTTTGCTATTGAGCAAATCCGTGAAGTGACTGATGCTGCAGGCTTTGAGCTTGAATTGCTCGAAAAATATTCTGATAAATCAATGCTTCTGAATGCAGTTTCTGATGTAGATGGATTAATAGTAAGAAGTGATAAAGTAACGGCTGAAGTATTAAATGCCGCTAAAAAATTGAAGATTGTGGTACGTGCCGGAGCAGGATATGATAATATTAACATTCAGGCATGTACAGAACACAGGGTTGTTGCTATGAATACCCCTGGCCAGAATGCCAATGCAGTCGCGGAACTTGTGTTCGAATTGCTCCTGTACCAGATACGTAACGGATTCAGCGGTAAAACGGGGAATGAACTAAGACTGAAAACTATTGGATTACATGGCTTTGGTAACGTTGGGAAATATGTTGCTGACATTGCACGCGGATTTGGTATGGATATTTATGCTTATGATCCTTTTGTAAGCGAACGGATAATGAAGAACAATAGTGCGAAGCAGTGTGCCAGTCTTGACGATATGTACTCAAAGTGTCAGTATATATCATTGCATATACCTCTAAATGAAAGAACCAGAAAATCAATAGGGTATGAATTGCTTAAAAAGATGCCCCGAAATGGTGTTCTTGTTAATACAGCGAGAAAAGAATTGATTGATGAAGAAGATATTCTGAAGATATTTGAGGGACGTGATGATTTTTGTTATCTGTCGGATATAGCTCCTGATTGTAAAGATATCTTTGAAGAGAAATACAAAGGGAGATTTATTTTTACTGCGACGAAGATGGGTGCACAAACAGAAGAGGCAAATATTAATGCAGGATCAGCAGCCGCAAGGCAAATTGTCAATTATTTCATCAGGGGAATTGAAAAATACAGGTTGAACAAGTTTATATAAATTGCTTATGGCAATTGTAAAACCGTTCAGGGGAGTAAGACCTCCCCGTAAGATAGTAAAAGATCTGGCATGCCTGCCATATGATGTAATGAGTACCGAAGAGGCAAAGAGAATGGCAAAAGGTAAAGAGTGCTCATTACTGCATATAACAAGAGCCGAAATAGACCTGCCGGAAGAAATGGATGTTCATTCTGAGGAGGTATATAAAAGATCAGTGGTGAATTTCGTATTATGGCAAAAAAAGGGCTGGCTGGTTCAGGATAAGAAACCACATTTCTATATCTATGCACAAACAATGGCTGGACGGACACAGTATGGTATTGTCGGATGTGCTTCAGTGGATGACTATCTGGAGGGTAAAATTAAAAAACACGAACTTACACGACCCGACAAAGAACAGGATAGAATGGTCCATATCCGTAAGAATAATGCTAATATAGAACCTGTTTTTCTGACATATCCTGCCGTAAAGGAGATAGATGATATTGTAAATAAGATTATTAAAGAAAAAAAACCTAAGTATGATTTCGTTGCTGAAGACGGGTTTGGACATCATTTCTGGGTGGTGCATGATCCTGATACCAACATACGGATTGAGAAGCTTTTCGAACAGGAAGTACCCTGTACATATGTTGCCGACGGCCATCACAGAACAGCTGCTGCTGCTCTTGTCGGGAAGGAAAAACGTGATAATAATCCCCGACATAACGGGACCGAAGAATATAATTACTTCCTTGCAGTACATTTTCCTGATGACCAGCTGAGAATTATTGATTACAACAGAACTATAAAGGACCTTTACGGATTAACAGCTGAAGAATTCCTTTCTCGTCTCGAAAGGTCTTTTGAAATAAAAAATCATGGAAAAAGAACCTATAAGCCCCGCAAACTCCATAATTTTTCAATGTATCTCGAAGGTAACTGGTATAGCCTTTCAGCAAGACAAGGAACCTATGATGATAATGATCCTGTAGAAGGACTGGATGTTACAATACTGACAAAACAGGTACTTACCCCGATACTCGATATACAGGATCTCAGAAGATCAAAACGGATTGATTTTGTGGGTGGAATACGTGGACTGAAAGAACTTAAAAAAAGAGTTGATTCAGGTGTGATGAAAGTGGCATTTGCATTGTATCCTGTATCATTAAAGCAACTGATTACAATTGCCGATACCGATAACATTATGCCACCGAAAACAACCTGGTTTGAGCCAAAACTACGAAGTGGACTGGTGATCCATATGCTCGATTGAATATCAGCTTTATGTCTCTGAGTGACACAAAGAAAAATCCATTATATTTAATATTGACTTCTGTTTGTAATTTTGTTTTATAAGAAAATAATTATGACAGATATTACTGCAAATATCCTCAGGCTAAAGAATGAGCTGCCTTCTGATGTAAAGATGGTTGCTGTTTCAAAAACAAAAACAACAAATGAAATACTGAAGGCATATAATACAGGACACCAGATTTTCGGGGAGAACCGCGTACAGGAACTTAATGAAAAGAAAGAAAAGCTACCGGAGGATATAGAATGGCATTTTGTAGGACATCTCCAGAGCAACAAAGTTAAGTATATAGCTCCCTTTGTAAATATGATAGAATCAGTTGATTCATTCAAGCTTCTCAGAATTATAAACAAAGAAGCCTCCAGAAACAACAGGGTGATAGACTGCCTCCTTCAATTTCATATAGCACAAGAGGAAACAAAATTTGGATTTAATATGGCAGAGCTAAAGGAGATGACAGAATCAGAAGAATTCAGTCATCTGAATCATGTAAGAATATGCGGGGTGATGGGAATGGCTACTTTTACTGATGATCATAAGCAGGTAAGACAGGAATTCAAGTGCCTGCATGAGTATTTTAATGAGCTGAAAAACAAATATTTTCTTGACCAACCTTCATTCCGGGAGATTTCAATGGGAATGTCAGGTGATTACAGGATCGCAATTGAAGAGGGAAGTACAATGATACGAATTGGAAGTATTATATTTGGAGAAAGAAAATGAATGGTTTATAATCTTTATTATTAAAAAGTACATGGAAGAACTATCTGTAAAATATCTGGGATTGGAACTCAGAAGTCCTCTTATTGTAAGCAGCAGCAGACTTACATCCACACCCGGATTACTTAAGGAGGCAGAAGATAACGGTGCAGGAGCTGTTGTTCTTAAATCACTTTTTGAAGAACAGATAAATCATTATATCAATTTACCACACTCAACAGGTAGCGGGTATCCCGAGGCAGATGATTATTTGGCATATTATATTGAATCTAATACTGTTGAAGAGTACCTTGATCTAGTAAGAAAAGCCAAGGATATTTTAAATATTCCAGTAATACCCAGTATAAACTGTTATACTTCTGAAGGATGGACAAGTTTTGCAAAAAATATCGCTGATGCAGGAGCGGATGCACTTGAGATAAATGTATTTTTTCTTCCTGTCGACAGGAAAATTAAATCAGATGATTCAGAAAAAGTTTATTTCAAACTGATTGAAAAGCTAAAAAAAACAATCGAAATACCTATTGTCCTGAAGATAGGATTCAGATTTTCCAATATCCTATATATGATTGATCAGTTTTATATGAGAGGAGTAAATGGAATAGTAATGTTTAACAGATTTTATGAACCTGATATTAATATAGATAAAGTAGATATTGTTCCGGCTGATATATTCAGTTCGGAATGCGAAAGAAGGTATGTCCTGAGGTGGATCGCAATGGCAAGTGCGGAAAATATTAAGATAGATATCTCAGCTTCAACCGGAGTACATTGCGGTGCTGATGCTGTGAGATATCTGCTTGCGGGGGCCCATACCATCCAGGTTTGTTCTGTATTGTATAAGAAAGGAATACCATTCATTAACGAAATGAACAAACAGATTAAAAACTGGATGGACAGAAAGGGATTCGCTTCGATAGATGAGTTCAGGGGAAAACTCAACTGGAAGAACTATGATAAACCTGTGGTTTTTGAAAGAACCCAGTTTATGAAATATTTTTCAACAGAAGATTAATTATTTTTCAAGTATTGAGATAAGTTCCTGTGTAAGGGTGTCTTTTTCATGGGCATAGGAGAGAGGATTATTTTTTACAGTCCTGATTATCTTATCTTTATTATCCCTGGTACTTCTGGATACAGATTCTGAAATAGCAGTCATACATTCAATGGCAGTGGCATAGTCGCTTATTATATAAATTTCTGCCAGGTCGGAAAGATAATCAGAATAATCAAGTCCGGATTGCCAGCAGGAAGATACCAACATACTTATAGTGTCTTTTTTCCATGGTTTTCTTATTTCAGTTATAATTTCCGGCCTCACTGAATGATCCTTGATATCATTGAAGAAGTCCTCTATTATATGTAGTATTGAATGATCTTCCGTCTCATTGTATAAAGAAACTAATAAGGTTATTGCTCCTTCGTATGGTTCCTCGTCACGAAGCGATTTAATTGCCTCTGTAATGACATTGTTATTTTTCCCCAATAGTACAGAGGCAAGTTCCCTGAGTTTTTTACCTGATTTAATCAAATTTAGAATATTTTGATTTGGTTTGATATAAAATCATTTACATGGCACTGTTTTTGAAAATATAAAAATAATATACTAATTTAGTCGTTAATTAGATTTAGACAATTAAATAATTAGATTATGAACAAAAAATACAGAATTAATTCGGGTGTTTTGTTTGTATTCATTCTGGTCCTCAGTATGCTTACAGCTTGTAAGGGCGGTAAAAAAACGCCCGATGAGGATGAGCTAAAGGTCGAAATACCACAGGATAATACAGAAATATTGCAGGATATTAAGAAGGCAGAGAAAATATTCAATGCATTACCCTCACCACTTGAATCTGCCATGCTTATTAAATCTGCTGGGGCAAGATTCGATGAAACCCTTCTAAACCCGGTTAGCAATGTTAATACATATG
>CAZTXH010000010.1:0-10999 GCA_964617415.1 uncultured Rikenellaceae bacterium
ATTTACTGCAATACCGCCCAGCATTATTATCCCGATGTAAGCCATCATATTTAATGACTTCCCGAGAAAGAAGAAAGTAAGTATTGTCCCTATCCCGGCAAGTGGGATGGTGAGCATAATGATAAAAGGCTGTATTAAAGACTCAAACTGGGCAGCCAGTACCATAAATACAAGTACAAGAGACAGGATAAGGGCAAATGAGAGGTTTGACATTGATTCCTTTCTTTTAAGCTCTTCTCCGGTAAATTCCATCTTATAATCAACAGGAAGAGTTACATCCTGCAGGTCTGATCCGGCTTCTTTTATTACTTTGTCGAATGCTATATCCGGTTTTACCATTGCATATATATAACATGTTCTTGTCTGGTTTCTTCTTGTTATCTCCCTGGGACTAATAACTGTACTTATGTCGGCCAGTTCGCTCAATGGCACCTTGACATTACCGGCGGTTATCATCAGATCATGCAACTGATGAAGAGATATGTCTTCGAGTTTGATAGTTATATCTTTCATCTCACCCTCTTTCTCAAAGCTGCCGGCTGAAGCACCCTGGAGATAACTTCTTACCTGGCTGATGACATTCTCAACAGTGGCGTTATAATAGCTTGTTTTAAAACGGTCAATAGCGACTTCTACTTCAGGTGTTCCTTCGTCCAATGATGTTGTTATATTATAGAGGCCAGGATTGTTTTCCAGTATTTCTTTCGAATCATTAAATACTCTTTCCAGTTCTGTAAAGTCTTCTCCCGCGATCTCAAGTGCAAATGGCGACTCTGTTGTTCCAAGTGTTGTCTGGAGAGCTGTTTCCTCCCTTGTGAAACTAACTTCGAGATCTGGTATATTTTTCAGGTAACTCTCGATTTGGGTAAGGACATTTTCTGTTTCCCGTATATATTCATCTTTTAATACAACTTTCATTGAGGCTCTGTTTTCACCCTTTACGGTTGAACCCTGATTCAGGGTGGAGTTATTATCCTTACCTGACTGGGAGTATATCATTTTCAGCTTATCACCGAGAATTTCTTTTATTATTGCTTCTGTCCCGGCAGTGGTGCTGTAAGTTCTTTCCAGACTCGTTCCCTCAGGAAGCTTTAAATTAATAGTAAACCCGGCAGTTTCCGCTTTAGGCATAAATTCACTTCCCAGTCGTGGTATCAATAATGCAGTTATTCCCAAAAGGATGATTGAAAGAATTATTACTATTATCCTTTTTTCAACAATTTTTTCGAGAACCGGAGTATACCAGTTAAACTTTATTGGAGCACTTATTTCGGCTTTTTTACTCTTGTCAGAGAAAAATGTTGCAACAAGCATTGGAATAATCAGCATTGCCACCACCAGTGATGAAAACAATGAAAAGGCCACTGTCCATGCCTGATCTTTGAACATTTCGCTGGAAGCCCCGTGAAGATATACTATTGGAAGAAAGACAACAATTGTTGTAATTGTCGATGCGGTAATAGCTGCCCCTACCTGACCCGTACCTGTTATTATTGACTCTTTGAATGGAGTACCTTCTTCGCGATTACGTGTAATATTCTCCAGTACTACAATGGCATTATCAACCAGCATACCGGCTCCCAATGCAAGGCCTCCCAGTGTCATTATATTGATTGTGAGATTGTTAAAGTGCATCAGATTGAAGGTGGCAATAATAGAAACAGGTATTGCGATGCTGATGACCAGGGTTGTGCCGATCCTCCGGAGAAAGACATATATTATGATAATTGCAAGCAGAATACCAATAATAAGTGTGTTCTTTACTTCACCGATAGCATTATTAATATAAGTACCCTGATCGGTTACTTTAATAAATTCATACCCTGGTAATGCTTTACCGAGAGATTCAAATTCTGTGTCAAGGCTTTCAACAGCATCTACAGTATTGAATTTTGGCTCCTTATAGATTAACAATCCAATACATTTTTCTCCATTAATGGTGACTATATTTTCCGGTTCCTTATTTGTAAATCGAACATTTGCCACATCTCGCAAGTAGACAGGTATTCTTTCCGATGGTCGTGCTGCTTCAGAGCCGGAGGGTAAAGAAGAACCAGCTGTTGCCGGTTGTTTATAACCGACAATAATATTCTGAAGATCTTCAAGGTCCTCAAGTACACTGACTCCTTTAATGATATATTTGGTACCCATATCTACTATTGAACCACCTGACACATTTCTGTTGTAATTATTAACCTGTGCGGCTATACCATTGACTGTAAGGTCGAATGACTCAAGAAGATATTTATTTGTTTCAATAAGCACTTCACTCTCTTCTTTTCCGGCTAGTTGCACATCGGCTACACCTTCGATTCTTACCAGTTCATTACGTATATAGTTTTCAGCTGTTTGTCTGAGTTCGTCAATATTCGTAATACGATCATTTTTAAATCCGACGATCATCACAGGAGTTGCATTCGGATCATACTGGGAGATTGTAAAATCGTCAAGATCAGAATTTTGACTGAATGAGTTAAGTTCTTTCTGGAGATCGAGAAATGCTTCATCCATATCCTTGTTCCAGGTGTATTCTACTGTTATGTTTGCTGATCCTGAACGAGATACAGAAGTTACCTGGACAACGCCACTCTGACGTATTGCCAGCGATTCGATCTGATCGACATAATTCTTTTCTATCTCTTCCGGTGGTTTTTCTCCTGCAGAGATCTCAATATAGATCTTGGGATTATTAAGATCAGGAAAGAGATCGGTGCCGAGCTTGCCAAATGATATGAATCCCAGCAGGACTATAGCCAGCATCAGCATTAGAACGGTAACAGGATATTTTACAGCAAATCGCGCAATTGCATCCATGACTGTTAATTGATTATTTTCACTTTAGACTTGTTCCCGAGAGTTTCAAAACCTCCTGTTACAACACGTTCATTATTTGAAAGCCCACTTATTATCTCAATTTCATTTATGTTTTCCAGGCCTGTTTCTATAATCCTTTCCTCAGCAATGCCCCTGTCGACTATAAAAACAGTTTTACCTCTCTGACGAGAGAGAATTATATTTTTTGGAATAACGATTGCTGAATCTTTATGATTTGTAACAATATCTGCTTTTACGAACATACCCGGGCGAAGCAGGTAGTCGTGATTATTTATTGAAATAGTACCCTTAAAAGTACGGGTATCGGCGTCTATTGCAGGTGATAATTGTGTTACACTTCCAATTATTGTATCTTCCGGTATTGTATAATTTGTTAGTTTAACGATCTGACCCGGTTTAATATCAGAAATATATTTTTCAGGTAACTGTACATCCATATACATGGTTTGGTAATCCATTATCTTTACTATAGAAATGCCGGTTTCTATTTGTGTGCCCTGTGTATAATAGGGAAGATCAACAATAACACCATCGATTGGTGCTACGATCTTTGTCTTTTCAAGCTGCAGCCTTGAATTAACAACAGTTGTCTTTGCATTTTCATAGTTAATCTCTGATGTTTTGAGCTCTTTAAGTGTAACACCTCCCTTTTCGTACAATGATTCCTGCTTCCTGAGCTCCGATTCCATCAGTTCGAGGTTTAGCTGGTTTGTCTCCATCTGTACTGAGTTGACATACTCTTCGTCCTCGAGTCTGGCAATAATTTCCCCTTCCTTTACCTTATCACCCAATTTCCAGACTTTACCTGTATGTGGATTCTTTTCAAGGAAATAATTGGCGGAGATTCTTGACTTGAGTTCTATTTCACCTTTCGGGAACGCTGTTCCGGTTGTATTGACGAATTCCTCAATCGTTTTAAGTTTTAATTCTTCAACCGAGACCGGGATCTCAACATCTGCAGACAGGTTCTGATCCTGGTTACCACATCCTGAAAGTGCAAATATTAAAACCGAAAATACAATTATATTCTTTTTCATTTTTATAGTTTTTTATTCATCCAAAGTCATTACCGGTGAAACCGGTTCATTTTTCTCAAAATCATAAAGTGTCTGAATCTTAAGATTCAGCAACTCAAGTTTATAAGAGATAAGTGAGTTGGTATATGAAAGTTTTGTTTCCGACAACTGGTTCTGAAAGATGTTGAGATCCATACCTGTGAGATCACCATTTTTATATCTTTCAAGATTAAGATCATATGTCAGTTGAGCATTGATAACATTCTGCCGGGCTATCTCGATCTGGTTTTGCAGATTAATGAGGTTTCTGTATACTTTCCTGATGCTGAGAATTATATTATTTTGTTCTTCCTCGAGGGATATGTTTGCGGATTCTATTGATGCTTCAGAGGCTTTAATACGTGATTTCCTCTCTCCCCAATCCCATAAAGGTATTGTAAGGGAAAACATAATACTCTCATTATCGGTGGGATTTTCATATACATTGCCGATTTTCTCATTATCACCGAAAAGACCGACAGATAAACCCAGATTCCCTTTAAATTCATTTAGTGATTTGGTCTGGATCAGGTCAAATTCAGTAGATTCGATATTTATTTCCCTTTGTCTGAGCTCCATCCTGTTTGCCAGTCCCTGGTCAATAGCAAAGGCAACATCAATATTTACAGTATCCACTTCAACATTAGGCAAGACAATGAAGTCGTCGAAAAGACTCATTCCGATCATTATCTTGAATTCATCCTTGGCATTTTCAAGAGAAACCTGCTTGTTTTCAAAGTCAGATCTTGCAGTAGCAAGGTTCAATTCAGCCTGGTACATTTCTTCCTTTGGAGAGATACCTGCCTCAACCTTATTTTTGGAAACTTCATAACTCTGTTGCATATTCTGGTAAGCCTGTTGTGCGATTTCAAGGCTTTGTTGCTGCTGGTAAACATAATAAAAGCCCTGGCTTACCTGGTTTTCCAGTGATAGAAGCTGCATTGCATAGTTTAACATTGAATTCTCAAGAGCCAGTTCAAGTTCCCTGAGCTGAAGCTTTGTTCTATTATAGGTAAAAACAGGCTGATCTATGTTAAGTGAAAGATTATTGCTGAATCCTTTCGTTGTTTCATCAGTGTATTCACTGTATGAATCGGTGTATCCGAACCTGTTTGTGAGGGAGACTCTTGCATCAGTAAGTACAATTGGTTGTGATATGGTAAACAGACCATAACTCTCTGTTGTCTGTGTTGTGTTCCATTTTGATATCAGTTCATTGAAAGTCCTGTTCTGACTATATACTATCGGATTTATTGAGAGGGAGAAGTTAGATTTCAAAGATGCTTTTTGTGCATTAAGATTCTCCTGGTTTCTTACAAGGCTGAGTCTGGTTCTCTTCATTGTAGGACTGTTTGATTCTGCTATTATCAGTGACTCCTCAAGTGTAAGTCCGTCTTGGGCAATGCTGTTTAATGTGCTGAATAACAGCAGTATGCCGCTTATAAAGATGGTAACTGTAATTTTGGATGATCCTTTCATTATAATATTATTTTAATTTTATCCTTTGTATTTTATCCACCCCTAACCTTCTTCAACATTCTTCAACCTTTTCATCCACCGTAGCTTAAGCGAAGGTGGACTTCAACTTTATCTAACCTTCACCCATTTTACTGCATCTCCTATAACCAGTCTTCCTGATGACTGGTTTGTAAGTTCCACTCTGGCACTATCGGAAGAGATATAATAACGTCCCATGTTATACCAACCTCCCTCAGCATTTTCAAAATTCACCTTTATTTCATCAGTACCATCATTATGGAATATTTTATAATGTAAATCCTTGTAATAACCTTCACTCCTTCGTTCAGCCTGAGGGGGTGGAGGCGCATTCGTCCCTGACCTTACTGTTATTCTTCTTTCACGTGCCTTGCCGATATAACAATATATATCATAATAGCCCGGTTCATCAACAGGTGTTGTCCATGTTACCGACATATCTCCTGTACTGCTACCGGTATAAACTGCCGATAAGACATATTTACCATAATAGTCAGAATTGATAACCAGTTGCCAGTAACCGGGACGGTCCCAAACACGTACCTGTTGATAAACATCTCCTCTGTTATTTTCAATACCAAGAATTCTTTTCAGAAGACCAACGGTTCTTTGTATGCCTGTGTTGAAACCAGCTTCCTCGTTGTCTACAATAGTTTCTCCAGGTACAGATAATAGGGGAGAAGACTTCATTAGTTCTTCCCTGGATGATTCTTCAATTCTTGTTCGGGATCTTTTTATTTCATCGATTGGAAGGTTTATTTCACCGGGTATATTCTTTGCAAAAAGTGTATTTATCAGCATGGTACGAGGTTCTGTATCGAGGATGATAGTAATCTTTTTAGTTTCACCCGGACCAAGCAATACTATCCTGGATATATCACTTGTCTCCATCCCCCTCCCTTGCATTGTTATATTGAAAACTGCCCCACTGGACATAATTTCCATTCTACGACTACCCCCTCCTGGTCCTCCGGTTCTAAAGGCAATATTAAATAATCCTGAAACAGACTCGGGATTTGTGGCGATAAAAGTAACTCTGTATCTTACCCTGTCGCCTGTTACTATTTCGCTGGTCTGAAGGTCGGTAAATAAAAATCCTGGTTGTTCTTTTTCATTATACCAGCCTTCCAGATAAGGGTAAAAATTGAAACCAAATCTCTCGTTAAAATCATTATTTAAGGTTAAAATATCTGTTTTTTGAAAACGGTGATTGTCTAAATAATCCTGAAACCATTGATTAAATTCACTGATCCCTGCTTTTGCTCTTAGAAGATTAAACAGATAGTCACCCTTTAGCGTTATTAGTAACCTAATTGTATCCACAGAAGGATTCATTGACAGGATTTCTCTGAAACTTGTTGAACGGAGGATCAGGTTTGTCCTGTCCATATCGGAAAGCCCTCCCACAAATGATCTGAAATTATCCTGCTCAGGTATATTGACCTTTTGCAGATGAGATTCAAAAACAGAATTTATGACCGGATATTCCATGGAATAGAAATTGTTTCTGAAAAAATAGAAACTTGGTCCGAGACGATAACGTGTAGGTTCATTTATTGCAACACCGTTTCTGTATCTGAAGTTTTCCCCCGAAATAAAAGTATTCCTGATAAAGTCATTAAACAACCTTACCTGCAGCTCCATATCAGTTATTACCTGGTTATTTCTCTCCATTCTTTTCTTGTTACGCTTGAATCTTCTCTGGAAATCGGAATTACGGGTTGTGGATAATTTCTCGGGGAGCAGTACCATTGAAGGTTGTACCTCAGCTCTTGTTTGTGTACTCATCCTTGGAAGGGAGTAAAACTGAACAGGTACTTCAACCAGGTTGAGAGTCTTAAAAGGATATTTCGTTGAAAAATTTATTTCAAGATCTCTCATAATACCTTCAACGAGAAGTGGTAATGTATCTTTTATTTCTGCAAGGTCAGTTTTATAATAATCATGACCGGGGAAGTAATGAGTGATATATCTTATTGTATCGACCAGGAGAGTATCTGATCTGTAATCGCCAATAGCCAGTGTCAGTCCTGTGAGAGGAGATTCAGAAGTAAATACCGAATAATCATTCTCCATTTTCATGATTCCCTGAGATACCGGTTTCAGTCCATTTGCTGATTTAACACGTAAGGTATAGTTTGTATAATCAATCTTTATTCTTACCGGATTGGAAGGATAATAGTTGAGGGTTGGCACAGGATACCATTGACACTCAGGGATTAGTAATACATATTCATTGCTCAGGAATACCTGCCTTTTATTTACATTGAGCATAGCTATCTGATATGGATGATCTTTAAGGTTATCATTATAATCAGGATAACAGAAAGACTCATCAATAGAACCTGAGTAATAAATTACCAGACTGTCTGATTTTCCCGGACCCAGAGGTTTTTCTGGCTCTATTTCGATAATATGGTTTATTTTATTGAAAATAAGATTTTTATCATCAGAGGCTATTTCTGTTACTTCCAGGTGTGGATTAAGGGAAAAAATATATTTATTGACCTCTTCTTTGTTATCATTTGTAAATTTCAATCCGGCAGAAGCAGTAATATAATTTCCTTCGTGTTTTAGTTCAATTTCAGCATCTGTAAGGCTTACAAAATCAGTGTTTTCGAATTGCTTATTGGTTTCAATTACCAGTGCCTTATTATTTGTATCTGTTTTATACATTGAGTATGTATAATAGCCACATATTAATGCTCCTGTCATAAACAGGACCATAAATACATAACTCAATCCGGAAAGATGCCTCGACTGAGGTAATCTTTTGAATATCAATATAGTAATCATCACAAATGACATTCCCATAAAGAAGTAAAACAGTCGCTGATTCAGAAGAAGATCACTATTGTCAAAACCTATGATACCTGATTTGAATACCGGAAGGCCAAAGGCCATATAATCAAAAATGAACCCTGTTCTGTGCCAGAGCCAGAACATATCAAGAGCTGCAATGCCAAGTAGAATAAGGAAAGTAATTGCCTGGTTCCTGATAACAGACATTAGCATAAAAGCAAAACCGAGACTGAAGATTATTGTAGGCACACATATTATCAGGAGGTACCAGATGTAGGACATCCAGTCAACTGACATGCTTTTTGATATTATGTTTATTATAAGACCTATAAGAAGAATAATTATATCGAGACCTATAAAAAGTCTGAGTATCCCCAGTGTTTTACCCATGACATATTCAAAATTTGTCATTGACCTGGTATAGAGGACTTCATTTGTGTCTATTTTCTTATCCCTTTTAAGGAAGTCAGCAGAAAGAAATATAACAACAATAGCCTGGCCGATATTTAATATGTATAGATTAAGCAATGGCAGGGATGAAGGGATAGAGACCAGTTCCCACTCTTCGTCCCCTATAGGTGAGTAGATGGCTATGTTCATAATAGTCAGTATGAAAAGAGCACCAATTGCAAAAAGTCTGAAAAACCAGCTTCTTCTTAGTATTTTTGATTCATACTTTGCTACAGTTCTAATATTATGAAAAGGTGTCATCTTATTAATTGGGATCTTATTCAATCAATTCAGCATGCATTTTGTGTTCCATGTAATATACGTAAGCGTCTTCAATATTCGGAGTAATCTCTGTTGATTCAAATTCAGGAGTATCATCAGAAACAACCTGTACTTCCCAGCCCGATTCGACAGGAATTGTGGAAATTACATCGTAACGTTCTTTAGCAGTTTCATATTCAACAGGTGTAAGATTCAATTTAAAGACGTGACCTTCAGCGTGTTTAATGAGTCTTTCGGGAGCTCCATTAAAAACAACCTCGCCCCGGTTCATTAGTGCCATTCCCTGGCATGTAGAAGAGATATCCCCAACGATATGTGTAGATAGAATTATTGTTACGTCATTCTGACTGAGCTGGGAAAGGATATTGCGGAACCTTATTCTTTCATCAGGGTCAAGCCCTGTTGTAGGTTCGTCAACAACAATTATTTTTGGATTACCTATCAAGGCTTGAGCAATACCCAGCCGTCGTTTCATCCCACCAGATAATTTTTTGGCCGGGCGGTCACGTACTTCAAGCAGACCCACCTGGTCAAGAAGCCTGTCAACCTCCTTCAGCCTCTCTTTTTTGTTTTTAAGTCCAGCGAGAGATCCTGAATAATCGAGAAATTCCCATGTTTTAAGTGATGTGAAAAACCTGAAATCCTGAGGAAGATAACCCAGCAGGCTACGAAGTTCCTTTCTGTGTTTCTGAATATCCCTGCCATCTATCAGGACCACACCGGATGTAGGTTTCATCAATGTAACAATTATTTTCATAAGACTTGACTTCCCAGCACCATTGGGACCCAGTAGCCCGAACATACCTGTACCGAATTCAAGATTGATATCCTTTAATGCATGGTTACCATTAGGATATATCTTATTCAATTCCTGAATCCCAATTTTCATTCTACAAGCAAGTTGCTAAGGTAAATAATTGAACATATATACATACTAAAGACGTAATTTCTTTTGAATGCTGCTTAATTAATCGTAATATTATTGTCAATCCTGAAGTATTATTATATGTTTATCCTGAGTTTGTTTGATTACTAAAAGATAATAAAGTTGCTAAGGTAAGTAAAGGATTTAGGTTGATGCAGCCTTGTAATAAACAAATTTATACTTTTGTAAGTTAATAATTATTAAAAGTGACATTTCTGGTAAACAAAAGAAAGATAATAAATGATCCTGTTTATGGATTTATAAATATCCCGGGTGATTTTATCTTTGATCTTATTGAGCATCCTTGGTTTCAGCGTCTAAGGAATATCAAACAACTGGGTCTTACAAGCTTTGTCTATCCTGGAGCTACTCACAGCCGGTTTCAGCATTGCCTTGGAGCTTTATACCTTATGGATAATGCTCTGAGAACTCTTAAAAATAAAGATGTAAAAATAAATCCGGAAGAGGAAGAAGCTATTTTAATTGCAATATTACTTCATGATGCTGGTCATGGCCCTTTTTCTCATGCACTTGAGAACTCCATAATAAATGGTATTACTCACGAGGATCTCTCACTGCTTTTGATAGAGAAAATCAACGAAACATATAATGGGAAACTCGACCTGGCATTAGAAATTTTTAAAGGGACATACCACAGAAAATTTTTACACGAACTGATTACAGGCCAGATGGATATGGACAGGCTTGACTATTTACGAAGAGACAGTTTTTTCACAGGTGTAATTGAGGGATCGGTTGGTTCTGACCGGATCATAAGAATGCTTAATGTTGTTGACGATAACCTTGTTATAGATGAAAAAGGCATTTACTCATTAGAGAAATTTCTCATAGCCCGGCGCCTTATGTACTGGCAGGTATATATGCATAAAACAGTACTTGCTTCTGAGAATCTTCTTGTAAAGATACTTCAACGGGCAAAAGAACTTGCGGAAGAAGGACATGACCTGTATGCCACACCAGCTTTGAAATTTTTCCTGAATAATAAGATAGAAGCCGTTGATCTGACAAGGGAGGGAACTTTTACTCCCGGACTTATTGCTTCAACATTCACAAGGCTTGATGATTCAGATATACTTGTTTCGGCTAAGTACTGGGTTGATAGCACCGACAGAATACTGGCAGACCTTTCTTC
>CAZTXH010000010.1:11009-17487 GCA_964617415.1 uncultured Rikenellaceae bacterium
AATTGCAGAATGAACCGTTTACTGAGGAACGAGTTAATGAACTGAAAGCTTTAACATCAAAAATGGCAGGGATAGACATGGAATTAACAAAATATTATGTCTATACGGATAGTATTTCAAACCTTGCTTATGCACCCGGAGCACCAGAGGTAAAAATATTACTCAAATCAGGGAAAACAGCAGATATCTCGTCTGTCTCGGATATGTTCGACCACAGGTTTCTATCAGAAAGAATTACAAAATATTTTCTTTGTTACCCAAAAGAATACAGATAAATAAAAAAAACAGATTATGGAATTCACAGCAGCAGCAATTGCAGGATTTCTTAAAGGTGAAGTTATAGGGAATCCCGAAACAAAAGTTAACACAATAGCAAAAATTGAAGAAGGTGAGGAAGGGGCTCTATCATTTTTGTCAAATCCCAAATATGAACCTTATCTCTATACTACAAAATCATCGGTTGTCCTGGTTAACAGAAACCTGATTCCGTCAGCAAGTGTAAAAGCTACACTTATTAAAGTAGATGATGCTTACGAGTCGTTTGCATCTCTTCTTCAGATGATTAGTGAGGCAAGACCAAAGAAAAAAGGGATTCACAAAACTGCTGTTATTGAAGCTTCAGCCAAAACAGGGAAAGATATGTATATCGGAGCATATGCCTTTGTAGGAGAGAACACAAAGATCGGTGATAACTGCCTTATTTATCCTCATGTTTATGTAGGAGACAATAGTGTAATTGGTGATAATTGTGTTTTACATCCGGGTGTAAAGATCTATCATGACTCTGTTATTGGCAATGATTGTACTATACATGCAGGAACAGTTATCGGTAGTGATGGTTTTGGATTTGCACCGCAGGATGAAACTGAATTCATGAAAATACCACAAATAGGTAATGTTATTATTGAAGATAATGTTGAAATAGGAGCTAATGTGGCTATTGACCGGGCTACTGTTGTATCAACAATAATACGAAAAGGAGTTAAACTTGATAATCTGATTCAGATAGGACATAATGTTGATGTGGGTGAAAATACAGTAATGGCGGGACAAACAGGTGTTGCCGGTTCTTCAAAAGTGGGAAAAAACTGTATGATAGGAGGGCAGGTTGGGATATCAGGCCACCTGAGAATAGCCGATGGAACAAAATTAGGAGCACAGGCCGGAGTACCCGGAGATATAAGGAGAGAGAATTCAATAATGACTGGTTATCCGGCAATCGACCATGTGAATTTCCTGAAATCATCGGTATTATTCAAAAAATTACCTGAGCTGAAAGCAAGAATTGATGATCTTGAAAGGAAAGTTAAATCAATAGGAGGGGAATAGTATAAGACATTGATCTATTGAAAAATATCCTATATTTACACAGTTACAGAAGATTTTTTTAGATTGTTCTGGTTTTTTTTATTTTTTTTGTAGCCAAATCAAGATTAAGCTAATGAGTGAAAAGCAAAAAACACTGGGAAAGGAGATAAGTCTTAATGGAAAAGGATTACATTCCGGTATCAATGTGACATTGACATTTAAACCGGCACCAGCCGATAATGGTTATAAATTCTGCAGGCTGGATCTTCCGGGGCAACCTATGATTAATGCTATTGCCGACTATGTTACTGATGCATCCAGGGGTACAACACTGGTTCAGAATAATGCATCGGTAGCGACAATAGAACATGTTCTTGCAGCATTATATGGGATGAATGTTGATAATGCACTTATTGAGCTTGACGGACCGGAAGCACCGATAATGGGTGGTGGTTCAAGTGGATTTGTTGAAGCTATTAAAGAGGCAGGAATAGTAGATCTGAAAGAAGATAGAAACTACTTCGAAGTCAAACAAAAAATAACCTACTCTGATGAGGAACACGGAATAGACCTGATGGTATATCCCGACGACCATTTCAGCATAAATGTCCTTATTGACTATAACAGTAAGATCCTGGGTAATCAATATGCCATACTTGATTCGCTGGATGATTTTGAAAAAGAGATAGCCGATAGCCGTACATTTGTCTTTTTCCATGAACTGGAACCACTGCACGATAAAGGTTTGATTAAAGGAGGAGACCTTGATAATGCAGTTGTCATCCTTGAAAAGGAGGTGGAACAATCAGAGATTGATCGTATTGCTAAGCTTTTTAACAGACCGGGAATAAATAAACATACCGCAGGAATTCTTAATAATACGGAATTACATCATCCAAATGAACCTGCCAGACATAAACTTCTTGATATAATGGGTGATCTTGCTCTTGTCGGTCATCCTATCAAAGGAAAAGTAGTTGCTACAAGACCGGGTCATTATGCTAATACAAGACTGGCAAAGATAATACGGCAGGAGATGAAAAAATCTCTCTCCAAATTGAATATACCTCAATATGATCCTTCCGTTCCCCCTGTATATGATATAGAAGAAATTAAAAAACGTCTTCCACACAGAGCTCCATTTTTAATGGTCGATAAAATTATATCACTGGATGAGAATACAGTTGTCGGAATTAAGAATGTGACTTTCAATGAACCTTTTTTCGTAGGCCATTTCCCGGAAGAACCGGTCATGCCAGGCGTCCTCCTCGTTGAAGCTTTAGCTCAATCAGGTGGTTTACTGGTATTAGGTAGTGTTGATGAACCTGAAAAATATTCCACATATTTTTTAAAGATAGACAAACTGAAATTTAAACATAAAGTGGTCCCGGGTGATACAGTAATATTAAAAATGGAATTAATTGAACCGTTACGCAGGGGAATAGTATCAATGTATGGTCAGGCCTTTGTCGGTAACACCCTTGTTGTTGAAGGAGAGATGGTAGCACAGGTAATCAAAAACAAATAACATATTAATGATCTCAGAATCAGCCTTTATTCATCCTGATGCCAGGATCGGTAAAAATGTAACAATCGAACCATTCACTTATATAGCTGGTAATGTTATTATTGGTGATGGAACATCGATAGGACCAAATTCGGTGATACTTGATGGAGCGAGGATTGGTAGTAATTGCAGGATTTTTCCAACCGCAGTTGTGTCGGCAATACCCCAGGATATGAAATTCAAGGGAGAAGATACAACCGCAGAAATAGGGGATAATACTACTCTGCGTGAGGGAGTTACAGTTAACCGGGGTACAGCGGCAACGGGAAGAACAATAATAGGTGAGAATTGCCTTCTTATGGCTTTTTCACATGTGGGCCACGATTGTATACTGGGACGGAATTGTATAATGGCAAATGGGGCAGGTCTGGCAGGTGAAGTGAAAATGGATGAATGGGCTATACTAAGTGCGGGAGCACTCGTTCATCAATTTGTTTGTATTGGCGCACATGTTTTTATAGGGGGTGCTGCCAAAGTTCGCATCGATGTTCCTCCATTTATTAAAGCCGACAGGGATCCGCTGGCATTTATGGGTTTAAATACTGTTGGACTTACAAGAAGGGGATTTGAAAATGTAAGAATTGATGAAATACATAATATTTACAGGATTATTTATCAGAGAGGATTGAATATATCACAGGCAATTGAAACGGTGGAGAAGGAATTCAAACCCTCACCTGACAGGGATTATATTTTAAGCTTTATCAGAAATTCAGAGAGAGGAATCATCAGAGGTCCAAGAAATTCAGACTAATACAACATCTTCAACTCACTTCAACTCTCTTCAACGTGTATATACGATATCCCTTCCAAAAGGATTCAGGGCAATGGCAGTAAGTTTAAAGTGCTGCATGCCAAACGGAATACCGATAATCGTTAAACATAGTAATAATCCAAATACTGCATGGGTGAGAGCGATCCATAGACCTCCGCAGATCAACCATAGTACATTCATCAGAATATAAAGACATCCTGATGCCCGTGCATCGACACGTGTGTCACGGCCAAAAGGCCATATTGCCAGTGCCCCCATCTTGAGTGTCTGAATACCGAAGGGTATGCCTACAATGGTTATCATAAGAGCTATGCTCCCGATAAAATATTCAATAGCTATAATAATACCACCGAAAATCAGCCAGATAATGTTACCTAATATTCTCATCAGTGAAGATTTATTCCGGGGTCATGGTTTAATAATCATATCTTCGTTTATTCCCTGGCGATCGTGTACAGGACGATCACCGATTTTATGCTCCTTATTGTCTGCAGGTTCCCATCCCATTATGAATAATAAAGCGAAGAAACCAATGACGTAGGAGATTGCAATGTGCCATCCTTTTCTGAACCAGAGGAAAACATCACGTCCCTCAGGGAACTTGTTGGTAATTGCAACTCCGGCTGAAGAGCCGAACCATACCATAGAGCCACCGAATCCAACTGTATAAGCCAGTATACCCCAGTCGTAATAGCCCTGGTCGAGACATAATTTTGTGAGAGGGATATTATCAAATACAGCGGATAGTATTCCCAGCGAGAAGGCAGTAAACCATGAAGCATCAGGGAGTTCATCTACCGGCATCATCGAAGCGCACAGAACAAGGCAGAGAAGGAAAATAGTTCCTTTGAGGGCTTTGGGAACCTCCTTCCAGGGTACTTTTATAATTAACATACCAATAACCAATGCAATCCATACACCAAGTGCCGGCATATCATAAAGGATATTGGATAATATTGCACCTATAAGGATCATAATGACAACATAGATCCTTTTCCAGTCTATCTTTAGACCTTTTGGGGGTTCCTTCTGTATCCTGAAATATTTATCCTGCTGATGTGATCCGAACCATGCAAAAAAGAAAAATGCAAATATTGCGGCAATAAATGCATGGAGGACGTTTAAGGCAGGAACACCATCGATCCACATCATTGTTGTAGTTGTATCGCCCAGGACACTGCCAGCACCTCCAGCATTACTTGAAGCTACGATTGCTGCCAGGTAACCGATATGAACTTTATTTTTAAAAACGACCAGGGCAATTGTCCCGCCTATGAGTGCTGCTGCAATATTGTCAAGGAATGCTGACATGATAAATACAAATATCAGCAGCACATAAGGCCCTTTCCAGTCATCCGGAAGATATTTGGGAAGAATATCGGGAACATGGGAATCTTCGAAGATCTTTGCAAGAACAGCAAATCCGAGAAGAAGACCGAGAAGGTTGAGTAATATACCCCATTCACCCTCACGCAGTTCTGTATTCGTTAATTGTTCAATAAAAGGTCTCTCTCCGAACATATGCTCCCACAGGTGAAATCCGGGATCAAAGATGAATTTATATATTAGAAGTACCGTTAATCCTATAACAGCCACCCAGAAAGTCTGTTTGTGAAATAATGCCACACAGATAAGAATTAATCCGAAGATTATGAATTCAATCCCTACAGGGCCAATGGATGGTGTTTCAACTGATGAAGCAAAAGTAAGAGCAGGTGATAGAATTAGAATAATAAATAAAAAAACCTTCTTAAAGGTTATATGTCCAAGTCTTAATTTGCTGTTAATCATTAATATAGACGTTGCCTGTGTATTTTATCTGGCGCAAAAATAATTAAAAATTATAAAAGAATTAATGATTTTATCATTTATCCTTTTTACTCATTCCTGGTCTTAAACTATATTCGCTGCAACTTTCTACCAATAGACTGCCCCATGCATGTGAGTTGGTAAACAACAAGAGCGTTTTTGACAGAATCGGCCCGGCATGGATTCTGCCGGAGTAATCTCCCATTCCTTTTCACAATTTTATTATTGATTCCAGATATTCATTATATTTTAATAATTTTGCATGCTTATTTAGATTAAATTTAATTAATAACAAACATTTCGAACCGTAGTTAGTTTATTATAGTGATAGCGTTTTCAGGAAATGGTAAAAGAACAGGATAAAATAATACATGATGTAACCTCAGGTGAATATAAATATGGTTTTTATACCGATATTGAAATGGAACAGATTGCCAGGGGTCTCAATGAGAAGATTATCCGTACCATTTCGAAAAAGAAAAAAGAACCTGACTGGCTTCTTGAATTCCGGCTGAAAGCATTCCATCACTGGCAGACCATGAAAATACCACAGTGGGCAAACCTTAAAATCCCTCAAATTGATTTCCAGGATATTATTTATTATGCTGCACCAAAGAAAAAATCATCGCCAAAGAGTCTTAATGATATTGATCCCGAACTTAAAAGAACATTCGACAAGCTTGGTATACCACTTGAAGAGCAAAAACACCTGGCAGGAATTGCTGTTGATGCTGTAATGGACTCAGTGTCGGTAAAAACAACCTTCAGGGAAACACTGGCAGAGTCGGGTATAATATTCTGTTCCTTCAGCGATGCCGTTAAGGAGTATCCCGAACTTGTAAAAAGATATATGGGTACGGTGGTCCCTTATACCGATAATTTTTTTGCTGCTCTCAACTCGGCAGTATTCAGCGACGGATCATTCTGTTATATTCCGAAAGGAGTGAAGTGTCCAATGGAACTGTCAACATATTTCAGGATTAATGCTGCCAATACAGGTCAGTTCGAAAGGACACTTC
>CAZTXH010000011.1:0-4713 GCA_964617415.1 uncultured Rikenellaceae bacterium
GTGTGTGCAAAGATCTCTTCAACACTTTCAGGCAATCAATCTATGAAGACACAAGCCCAGGGAATGGATGTTGAAATATCAGGACCATTTACTGGTACAAGCACCGTATTCTTTGCAATTAAGGAAGGTTATTTTATTAAACAAACAGTTAACGTAAAACTTGAGGGCGAATTAGAACTGACTTATCCACAGGAAATGACAATGCCACTGACTATGGAAGTAAGTTCTGTTAATGAGATTGTGAAATAAAAGTAACTATTGGCCTGGCTGGCGAAGCAGAAGAGTTGAAGGGGGTTGAAGTGGAGAGTGCGAGAGAGCGAGAGTGCATGACTGCAAGGCTGCAAGACTATACCAGATACGGTATAAACATCTTCGTTTCCTTCATATAATTGACATACTGTTCACCGAACTTGTTGATCATCTCCTTTTCTTCGATCTTTGCTGTAAAGAAGAGAGCTATAATATTTATAGCTCCGGCAATAAGTTGTAAGCTTTCCGGGTCCTTAAACATAATGCCGGTTCCTAAAAGCAGAAGCGAAGTGTAAAGTGGGTGGCGTATATAGTTGTATATGCCTGATTTAATGAGAACTGTTGTATTTTCAAGCGATTTTTCCGATTTCCCTTTTCTTTTCAAAAGAAGAAAGCCAGCTACAACCGGGTAGATTGATAAAAACAGCAAAATCCATGCTATTATCTGGTTCCACGAGAAAGGGTCATGAAACCACAACCTCCAGTTTAATAAAAAAAGTATGAAGATACTTTCAAAAGAGAAAAACCTTGCAATACCATGATATCGTTTCTCTTTCAGGGAAACAAACCATGAAAGTATTACAAGGATTATTGTACCTGAGGCAAGAACATAATAATTCATTAAATATCAGCTTGATTTCTTGACTTTTTTGAGATATTTATACACCTCAACCTGTGACCTGATCTTCTTTTTCCCGGTTTTTACAAATTTGTTTGAGAGAGAAGCATCGAGTAGGCGTGCTTTTATATTGTCATTCCATTGAATTTCGAAGATCTTTTTTAGCTCATTCTTGATATTCTTATCAAAGACAGGGCATGTAACCTCTACACGATGGTCAATATTTCTGGTCATAAGGTCAGCAGAAGTAATATAAACATCGTCCTTGCCACCATTACAGAATATCATGAATCTGCTATGTTCAAGGAAACGGTCAACAATACCAATTGCTTTGATATTTTCACTGATATTCTTAAGTCCGGATACCAGTGAATTCATTCCTCTGATAATAATCTTAATATTAACACCTGCAGAACTTGCCTCATAAAGATAATTTATTACTTCGTTGTCGGAGATATTATTAAGTTTAAGATATATATATGCTTTCTTACCTGCTTTTGCATTTTTAATTTCATTTTCTATTAGAAAATTGACTTTATTCCTGAATGAAAAGGGAGAGAGAATAAGATGGTAATAGTTTTCCTGCTTATAGTTGACATTAAAGAAATTAAATACCTTCTGAACCTCATTGGTTATTTTGATATTTTTTGTAAGCAGAAGGTGATCGGTATAAATTCGGGCAGTATCTTCGTTGAAATTACCTGTACCCACAGCAGCATAACGCTGGGTGGAGCTATTCTTAGTTTTTGTAATAAGCAGCAGTTTTGAATGAACCTTCAATCCCGGTACACCATAAATGACTTTTATTCCTTCTTCCATAAGCTTATTTCCCCAGAGGATATTTGCTTCCTCGTCGAACCTGGCCTGTAATTCCACCACTGTTGTAACACTTTTACCGTTTCTGGCAGCATTAAGCAGGGCATTGATAACACTCGAGTTTCTTGCAAGCCTGTATAGTGTGATTTGTATGGAGCTTACATCCGGATCTATAGATGTCTCCCTGAGAAGATCAATAAGATGGTCGAACGGATGGTATGGGAAAAAAAGCATAATATCTTTTTTCTTCATGGCTGATAATATGCTTTTACCGGATTGTATGTCAGGGTGTGGTATAGGGACCAGAGGTTCATAATAAAACTTTTTTTTATCCAGCCTGGGAAACCTCATGAAATCCTTGAAATTATGGTAGCGGTCGGCAGGAATAACAACATCATCAGGACTAAAAGACAGTTTCTTCTTAAGTATTTTAAGCAGATCGTCAGGCATATCCCGGTCATAAATAAACCGTACTGTTGATCCTCTCTTTCTCTGAGTGAGACTTTTTGAGATTTTTTCTATATAACTTTCCGAAATATCGTCTGCTATTTCGAGTTCTGCATCTTTGGTAATCTTGATTGTATATGCTGAAAACTCATCGTAATCGAAAATAAAGAAGATATCCTTAAGACCATACCTGATTACATCATCCAGAAATATTATATACTTATCATCACCGATTTCAGGAAGGGTAATAAAACGAGGTATTACTGTGGCAGGTATCTCAAGGATAGCATATCTTTTTTTATCGTTTTTTGTGTTCCTTAAGATTATTGCAAGGAAGATGGCATCGTCAGTAAGGTTTGGAAGGTCAGTTTTATTATTTATCAGGAATGGCATTAATCTCGATCTGACTTCGTTAATAAAATACTCCTGTACATATTCCGCCTGTGTCTCATTTAATTGTTTCTCATTGATTATATGTATTTTATGTTTATCTAATTCCTTAATTATAGAAGAATATATCTTTTCAAATTTCGAATTTTGAATGAGTACTATCTCATGTAATTTTTTCAGAGTCGATTTAGGATCATATCCCAGAATATCTTTAGCCTTTGGACCAATATGTGTAAGTCGTTTCAATGTTGCTACCCTCACCCTGAAGAATTCATCAAGATTATTCGAATAAATACCCAGGAATTTCAGACGTTCTGCAAGAGGTACATCTTTATTTTCAGCCTCCTGCAGGACCCTTTCATTAAAGGACAACCAACTGATTTCTTTAGGTATATAAGATTTATTCATGATTTCTTAACAGGTTTAAGAAAATACTCTATTTTACCACTGTCGGGTTTTATCTCAGACCATTTTTTAACCTTAAAGGAGATGCATGCAATACTGGTCTTAGTAAGAAATTCACAACCTTTCCTCGATAAGCGGTCAGGTATTTCAGTGAATGATGGATTATGACCAAAGAGAGTTATAGTATTAATGTCATCATCAACTTTCTTAAGCATCCCAAGAAGTGATTTAATATTAACATCGAAGTATAGAAAGCTGGCGAATAGGATTTTTTCATATTTTATTCTTAACTCTTCTGCAAAGATAAAGGCCGTTTCGAGAGCCCTGAAGGCCGGACTTGTTACAAACAGGCCTGGATCCGGTTCTTTTTCCTTGAAGCGTTGAGCCATAACTTTTGAGATTACCTTTCCTTTTGTGGTTAGTGACCTTTCAAAGTCGGAGATTCCTAAAGGCTGATTCTCAGCTCTTCCATGCCTAACAAAAATTAACTTTTTCATCAGTGAAGGTTAAATCATTTAAAAGTATTAGTTATGCTCCAAAGCATGTTCCCATTTTTTGTGCCTGTTTCACAATTGGATTATTATGTTCTATAAGCTTAAGTTTTCCAGCAGCTTCCTTAAGAGGCAGAGCTACAATTTCATTATTCTTCAAAGCTACCATCTTGCCGAAATCCCTTTCTGAGATCATATCTGCGGCAGCAGTTCCATAACGTGTTGCAAGGACTCTGTCCATTGGTGACGGAGTACCTCCTCTCTGAATATAACCCAGAACAGTCTCCCGTGCCTCAAGACCGGTTAGCTCAGTTATTCTTTTACTTAGATATTGTGCAACAGATCTGTCTTTACCCGGGTTTCTTACTCCTTCCGCAACCACAACAATGGAATATGGTTTATTCTCTTCAGCACGTTGCAGAAGATATTCAGCTATCTTTTCTTCTTTATATGGTATTTCTGGGATTAGGATAACATCACCACCACCTGCAACACCTGAATATAAAGCTATCCATCCGGCATTATGTCCCATTACCTCAATAAGCATAATCCTCTTGTGTGAGTTAGCCGTGGAATGAAGCCTGTCGATAGCTTCAGTGGCTATATTGACTGCAGAATCGAAACCGAATGTGATATCAGTACCCCACACATCATTATCGATTGTTTTTGGCATTCCGATAACATTAAGTCCCTCCTGCGAAAGGAGGTTTGCAGTTTTAATAGTGCCATTACCCCCAATACATACCAGACAATCCAGTTCCATTTGTTCATAATGTTCCTTTATAAGATCCGGTTTTCTGATCTCTGTCTTTTTCTTTCCTGTTTTTTTATAAGGCTTTTCCCTTGAGGTTCCCAGTATTGTGCCTCCAACAGTAAGAATCCCTGAGAGATCGCGTTCTGATAATTCACGGTATTCTTTATTTATCAATCCGGTATAACCATCACTAATCCCAATTACTCTCATTCCATATTTCATAATTGCAGTCTTACCGACTCCTCTTATTGCAGCATTGAGACCTGGGCAATCACCTCCAGCAGTAAGTATGCCGATCTTCATGCCGTTACTTTTTTTGCTCATAATTGTAAGGTGGATGTTAATACCAACAAATTTAATTTTTTATAAGGTATTTTAAAGGCTTTTGCCTGTATTATTTAATTTACTTAACTTTAATCGCTGCTGTATTAAAAAAAATCATAATTCTATGATGGAACCTGATTACGTGAAAATTAAGAAGATAAAACCGGTTCTTACCGGATATATCAGGGAGGCACAAACACTTTTAAGAAGATCTGCAG
>CAZTXH010000011.1:4723-16804 GCA_964617415.1 uncultured Rikenellaceae bacterium
ATATCAGAGTGCTCATGAAGAAATCAAGGGCTGTAATGCGACTGATAAGCAGCCAGATAGAAAAAGAAACATATGAAAGAGAATATGTTACTTACAGGGAAGTAGGACGTCTGATGCGTTCATGGCGTGAAGATTCAGTTCACAGAAAAACATTGAAATC
Organism: uncultured Rikenellaceae bacterium; assembly: GCA_964617415.1. GTDB lineage: Bacteria > Bacteroidota > Bacteroidia > Bacteroidales > VadinHA17 > LD21. The sequence goes on from CAZTXH010000011.1 coordinate 4,884, forward strand.
TCTTAAAAAGAAAAAATCAAGATTGTTCACCCTTTTAAAGGATAATGAAAAGGTCAGCCTTTTAATGCAAAAAACAGATCCGGCTACAGATCCACCTCTGGATATTGGAGAAGACCTTGAAAAAATTGAAGAGCTTCTGAATAAAGCAGGATACAGGATTCGATTTCAGAGTCTGGATAACCTCGATCCAAAACAGCTTCTTGAACAACTGGAAAAATCATATAAGGTTGTCGTCGATAAATACATGGCCGGAAGAAATAATACAAAACCTGGAAACCTTCATATTTTAAGGAAGAAAACCAAGGACTTTCTTTATCAGCTCTATTTCTTCAGAACATTGAATCCGGCTACGGTTAAAGCACTCGAAAAAAAACTGGATTCTATTGCACAGAATCTTGGTAAGTATAATGATCTTGCTCAGCTTGTAGATACTCTAGGGTATAAATATTCCGTCAAAAAAAACTCTCCAGCTCTTGATGAATTGGTACTTACAATAAGAGAGGAACAGGATAAATACCTTTCAAAAGTATGGTCGATAGCATGCAAAATATTAAGGCCGGGAAAGAATCTTATTAATTTGCTTGGATTCAGAATATTGATGATCTGATTGCAACAGCATACTATTTTATGGGGGACAATTATTAGGTATCAATCCTGAACCAATGTGAGTAATCATGTTCAGGTAAAAATTATCTGTGAACCTTCTCCGGCGGCACGTTCATAAAATTCACCAACTGTCAGTATTCCGCTTACATGTTCACTGAGGTCGTCTTCCTTGAATTTAAACATATCCATAGCAAGCTTGCATGCATATATTTTACCTCCACCGGCTGTAATAAGATCGAGAAATTCACTTACAGGTGGGATATCAAGTTTTTCCATCTGTCCCTTCATCATCCACGAGGTAAAGGCCTCCATACCGGGAATAACTCCTAACAGTGTAGGCATTCTCAATCCTCCGGGTAACCTTAAAGCTGGATTCCCAACAACGCCTGTATGCAGTTTATCCATCCTTTTATCTATAATGGCATCAAGACCAAAGAAGGTAAAGAAGATATTGGTTTCAATGCCTTCCATTACTGCACCATTTCCCAATACCAGGGTTGCATATACATCCTCGATTGAGCCTTTGGCACAGATGATATTTACTTTTTTTATCGGGTTTTTTTGTTCCATTTTTATAATGTTTTATACACAACTGGCCGGTTTAGGTATTCCGGCAATCTTTGTAGCTTTTTTCAGAGGTGCACCGGGAAACAACTGATAAAATGTTTTAACATCTATTACACCTGAATGATTGATGCTCCTGATAGATAAGGTTTCACTATTGTTATGTTTGTTACGGAGAAATTCTATAATAGCAAAATGCTGATCGGTAAGAGTATCTATTCCCTCATCTTTTGCTATTTCTATTGCTATCTCTTTTGTCCATTGTGAAGGATCCGTAAAATAACCTTCCTCGTTGACATCTACTGTAATGCCTGCATAAGTTTTTTGTGCCATAGTATTATTATTAATTGTTTATCTATTATTTAATGTTATTTTGTTTTATTAGATTCTGTAAAAAAAGTATTATAAATCCAAAACTTTTCCTGACTTCAGGTTTATTTAGCTGTCTTATCAGACGCCATAGAGAATACTCTTCAATATCTTCGGGATCTATTTCTTTTAATGAAACAACAGCAGAATTGATTTTATTCAAAACTTTTGGATCACCTATTGCAGAAAGTGTGTCAAAAATACTTACGATATTATCTGAAAAGTTCTTTATTTCATCAATACTGTATCGTGATATTATGGTATCCATACTTTTCCCAACCTGGTTTGCGATTTCTATATAACCTTTTTGTTCAATCTCATAGAACTTCTGTACTCCGTCAAGGCCTATTTGTTTTATGATGGGGGCCAGATCTTTTACCAGGTCATTTACTACTTCACGGTTTTGGCGTTGTAATGAAATTTCACCCAGGATTAAATCGAGCTTTCTGTTAATCTCGTCAATTTGTAACTGTACCGATTTTTCTGTCATAATTGTTTTATTGTTAATCGGGGTTTTTACCTGCCATAGTCATATGTGTTTCTATAGGCATTTCTTTTCCTTTTAACAGAATATGCCAGTATATCCATCTGAACAGGAGCTTCCCATAATGATTTACCCGGCTCTCTTTCAGAAGATTGAATGGGCCAATACCGGGAAAAGGGAAATAACCTGGCAGAGGTTCAGTATCATAATTAAAGTCAATAAGTGCCCCTTTTCCATGACCTGTTTCTATATAGCAATTTGAATGTCCGTCGAACTTACCTGTAAATGGTCTTTTTTCGATATAACACAATAAATTCTCTGTAAGTATATCTGCCTGAAAATGAACAACAGATCCTGCTTTTGATGTGGGGAAGTTACCTGCATCTCCAATAACAAAAACATTATCCTTAACTGTCGATTGCAGAGTAAATTTATCGGCCCGTGCAAAACCAAATTCATCACCCAAACCACTTTTTGATACGACTGGGTCCCCGGTATGCAGGGGTATGGTGATCAAACAATCAAATGGAACCTCTCTGCCTCCAAAATCCTTTATCAGTTTGTTTTTGTTATCAACTTCTGAAAGAAAGAAATCTGTAACTATCTCAATATTCTTGTCCTCAAGAAGAGTTCCTAAAAGTTTTGATGACCTTGGTTTTGTAAAGGCACCTGAGAGTGGAGTGACATAGCTGATCTTTACTTTATCCCTCATACCTCTTTCAGTGAAGAATGCATCTGCATAAAAAGAGAATTCCAATGGTGCCACGGGGCATTTAATAGGATTGTCTGCTATATTAACAACAAGATGTCCTCCTTCCCATGTCTTAAAGAACCTTGCAAGAGCTTCGACACCTTCGATAGTGTAAAAGTCGAATATTTTTTTTTGCCATAATTCACCCTTCAGACCTGGTGTCTCTTCCGGATTTATCCGGGTGCCTGTGGCAATTATCAGGATATCATAACCCAGAATTGTACCATTGTCCAGAATAACTTTATTGTTCTCATGATCAATTAGTTCAATTTTCCGGTATATCGAATCGCCTCCAATAGGAAGAAAGTCCTGTTTAGGCTTAATTACATCGGCTTTTTTATAATAACCGAAAGGGATAAAAAGAAATCCTGGTTGATAATAGTGAGTTTCAACCTGGTCCACTACTGTTATATTCCATTCATCCTCCGGAAGCTCCTTCCGCATTTTATTAGCCATGATTGTACCACCGGTACCGGCACCAAGTATTAATAGTCGTTGCATATTAAAGTATTCTACTAATTAAATAACAACTTAATCTGTAAAATGTTCATCAAATAGCAATTGTGATATGTGAATAGTGAAAATTAGTACCTGGCTTTAGTTTTATAAAAAATTCTTAACTTCATCCCATAGAATAATAAACATATTAAAATCATTGAGTCTGATGAAAAGAACAGGAATTCTATTTACTCTACTGGCGTTTGTTACTATTACTTTACATTCCCAGATATTAAATCCGGAACCACTAAGTCGCAGGATAACAAATTATATAATGGATGTAAGGCTCGATACTGAATCACGGACAGTTATTGGCTCAATGGAAGCTTTTTGGGTCAATTTTACTTCCGAGGAAGTTCCTGATATCTGGCTACACATGTACATGAATGCTTTTCGAAGCAGAAATTCAACCATGTACAAGGAATCAGGAGGATCACCAGGAAAAAGAGCCATTGATAGGGGATGGATAGATATCATTTCGTTTACTGATAAAGACGGTAATGATCTAATGCCTTTTGCTCATTATTTAAGTCCCGATGATGGGAATCCTGACGATAGTACTGTCTTGCAAGTTATACTCCCGGAAACTGCATTGCCAGGGGATACGGTTTTTATCAATGTTGAGTTTGAAACTAAATTACCATCAAACATCAGAAGGACGGGTTATACTGATGATTTCTATTTTGTTGCCCAATGGTTTCCGAAATTTGGTGTTTATGAACCCGCAGGAATGCGTGAAAGAGCTGAGGGTGGCTGGAATTGCCACCAGTTCCATAATTACTCGGAATTTTATTCAAACCACAGTGTTTATGATGTAAAGATAACTGTACCAAAAGATTATGTGGTTGGATCAGGAGGTATGTTTTTAAATGAGACTGTTGCTGATGCTGAAGGTAATAAGATACTCACGTTCAGGGCTGAAGATATAGTTGACTTTGCATGGACAGCGTGGCCGGGATACGCAGTATATACTGACAAATGGAATCATGTAAACATTACTTTGCTATTACCGGAGGTAAGGAAAAACCAGGTTGAAAGGCAGTTTAATGCAGTAAAAAATGCTCTTGAATATCTTACGGAGAATGTTGGTCCTTTTCCCTGGCCCCACCTTACATTTGTAGATCCACCTACAATAGGTTCAGGGGCCGGAGGTATGGAATATACAACTCTGTTTACCTCTGCTTCAGCCGATAGAATGCCTGAATTTTTACATATGCCCGAAATGGTTACCGTACATGAATTCGGACATGCATATTTCATGGGAATACTGGCAACAAATGAATTTGAGGAACCATGGATGGATGAGGGAATAAACTCATTCTGGGAAGCAAGAATAATGGATCACTACTGGGGTGAAAATTCAGGATTAATAGATCATACCTTGCTTAAAGTGGCTGATAAGTCTTATTCAAGACTTTTATATGTAAGGTCTGATAAAAGACAACTGGCAAGTAATAATGAATACTCATGGAATTACCCGAGAGGAACATATGGAATGATGTCATATCATAAAGCCGCAACATGGCTGTATACCCTTATGGGTATTGTAGGTGAGGAAACAACAAATGAGATCTTCAGGGAGTATTATAAGCGATGGGCATTCCGGCATCCTTGCGGTAGGGATTTTATAGAGGTTGTAGATGATGTTGTTACGAAAATATATGGAGATAAATATGGTTCCGATATGAACTGGTTTTTCGACCAGGTTCTTTATGGCACTGGTATATGTGACTATAAAGTGAATAGCCTCAGAAATATAAGCCTTAGAACCGATGAAATAGATGAAAATGAAAAAGATTCACTCAATTTGATAGCAGTAAGTGACTCAATAGAAAAAGAATCTGATGATGAATTGCTCTACAGGGCAATTGTTCAAGTTGAAAGAGCAGGAGAAATAATGCTGCCGGTGGATATTCTTGTACACTTTGAAAATGGTGATGAAGTGATAGAAAACTGGGATGGAAAAGCGAGATACAAAGATTATACATATGAGGATCGGGGAAAGGTTGAATGGGTAAAGATCGATCCTGAGTATAAATTAAGAATGGATGTTAATTTTATAAATAATTCGCTGACATCCGATCCGGACAGAATCCCGGTTCGCAATATTATGAACAAGCTCCTTGCAGTATTAGAGTTTTATTTAAGTTTTATCATCCTTTAAAATTATTTGATATGAAATTGTTTAAAGCATTAGGTTCAGGTAATGTTCGGTCTATAAAAGCATATAAAGGTGTGATAATCATTTGGTTCTTCTATCTGCTACTAATATCTATGCTAACTATCCCTTTAAAAGGATCACTGAAAACTGGATTTGGAAACAGTATGATTACTGAACTGTTAAAGAACGGAATAAATATTGAGGTTTTCAGCGACCTTGAGGTCCATTTTGAAAATATGATATCATCTTTCTCTTCCGGTCTGCTGCTTTTATTATTTCTTATTATCCTGATGAATGCATTCCTGAGTGGAGGACTGTTCAATTCTCTTAAGGGTAGCAACACAGACTTTACTGTTTCTGAATTTTTCAGATCGTCTGCGAAGTACTTCTGGTCATTTCTTGTTGTTACAGTGTTAGTCAGTTTAATGATGATTATCCTTGGAGTTTTTATTATCGGTCTTCCTTTTGGCATTATCTATGGAGGAAATTCCGGTGTAGGAACATCTTTATCCATTATACTTCTTATAGGGGTAATTATATATTTTATAGTATTAATTAGCCTTCTTCTGGTAGCTGATTATTCACGGGCATGGCTGGTAACCAAAGAAAAACAATCATGCTTCAAAGCCCTTGGATTTGGTTTCAGTACGACCTTCAGATTCTATCTATCATCATTTCCAATGATGTTGATTCTGCTGATATTAATTATGCTCTTTGCCTGGGTTTCAATGAGAATAATTGGTTTATGGATCCCCGGTACAGGGTTAGGAGCTTTCCTATTGTTCATTGTCTCTCAGATTCTGTTCTTTTGCAGATTGCTGTTGAAAGCCTGGAGATATGGAAGCGTTACTGCTCTCATGGAGATGCATCCTGTATAACCGGTTGCACCATTGTGCCGTTGCGCCCTTATGCCGTTGTATATAAGTATAAATACCCCACCTAAAATAAGTTTTAAGCCTATTACCAGTCTTTACGATTCGATATATTTTTGCTCTTAATAAGTTAACATCAAGAAATCGATTACTGAGGAATGGTTAACTATTATGAAATGTTGATGCAGGATGTCAGGTTTAAGGAAGGACTGAATGCATGTATGAACTGTGGTGTATGTACCGCAATATGTCCAGCAGCTGAATTCTACGATTACGATCCCAGGAAAATAGTCGATATTGTACAATCCGGCAACAATGAGGAGATTGAAAATCTTCTTAAGTCAGAAACTATCTGGTATTGTGGTGAATGTATGTCGTGTAAAACAAGATGCCCGAGAGGAAATACCCCTGCACTGGTAGTGATGTCCTTAAGGAGTCTTTCCCAAAAACTGGGATTTTTTACCGAATCAGAAAAAGGCAGACAGCAGTTTGTAATAAAAAGAACAGTAGGTGAGAATATTTTTAAGTACGGATATTGTGTGGCATCATATGCAGTGAGCCCTGAGATGCATATTGAACAGGGACCAATCTGGAAATATATACTTGAAAATTCTAGTGATGTTTATGAACGTTTTGGAGGAAAGATAGATGAGTTAGGAGAAGGTCCTCTCAGGAGAATACCTGATGATGCAAAAAAGGAACTCAGGAAGATATTTGAAGTTACAGGAGGATCTGAGCTATTTGAAGATATTGAAATGCACTCGAGGAAGAAAGCAAATGAAATGGGCTTTGAGTATAAGGATAAGGGTATTGATAATGATTATTTTAATGAAGTTTATACAGCAAACAACAACAAGCATCACAAGAAAATCTGATCATGCAAGCAGAAGGTAAGAAGAGAGTATGGGCTGATTATCAGAAGGAGATTGCTGATGATCATTTTTTTTATGTCAGGTCATGTATACGACAGAGTTTTTTCCCTGGATCTGAGCAGTTTTTCCTCCGCTTCATGAGAGAGGAACTTGGAAAGGATGTTTTTGAGAATCCTTCTCATACAACCTGTACAGGAATAGGTTATCATTCCGATATAGTTCCCTTTTCAACTATTATGACTGTGGTAGCACGTCATTTTGCACTGATGAAGGAATCAGGTTACAAGAATATAGCTATTTCATGTGTTACATCCTTTGGTATATATACTGAAATAATTGAGACCTGGAAACATTTCCCGGAAGAGCTTGAAAAGACCAGAGAATATCTATATAAAGCTACCGGAAGGAAATTTGATGTTCCTGAAAACATGGCACATACAAGTGATATTATTTATAAATTCAGAAATGAAATAGCTGAGAAGGCTAAGTACAAGCTAGTAAATAAGGATACTGGTGAACCTCTAAATGTTGTTGAACATATAGGTTGTCATTATTCAAAAATGTTTCCAAAATATGGTGTGGGTGGAGCAGAATTTCCAAATGTTCTGGGAGGTATGATAGAATCCTGGGGAGGAAATGTGATCGATTATCCTGAAAGAAGACATTGCTGCGGTTTTGGATTCCGGCAATATCTTGTCCGTGCTAACAGAGGCTATTCTTTATCAAATACGGTTAAGAAGTTTGAATCAATGAAGCCTTTTAAACCCGATATGGTTGTTACAAACTGCCCGGGATGCAATATGTTTATGGATAAATGGCAGTATACCATGAAAGAAATGAACGGAACAGTATATGGTGAGAATGGAGAATCCATACCTATACTTACTTATGAGGAACTTGCAGGTATTGTAATGGGTTATAATCCCTGGGATCTGGGTTTACAATACCATATGGTACAATCAGAACCTCTTTTGAAGAAACTTGGTGTAGAATATGATCCAGACGATAAATTCAAAACTAGGAATGGCAGACAAATGCTTGTTCCTGAAAACCTGATAAATGCCTGATAAACGAAATAAAGTTGCAATAATAGGTGGCGGTACTGCCGGAATGGAAGCTGCAGGACAGCTTGCAAGATCCGGATATTATGTTACATTGATTGAAAAAGAAAAAGAAACTGGGGGCCATGTTAATAACTGGTATCATCTTTTCCCTAATAGTAGAAACAGTGTTGAGGTAATTGAATACCTGGAGAAACAAATAGAACATGATAATATCCTGTTGATAACAGGAAAAACCGTAGAGAGTTTTGAAAAAGTTGATAAAACATTTATTGTCAGAACTGACGATGGTAAAGAAAATTATGCTGATGCTGTAATAATGGCAACAGGATTTGATATGTTCAAAAGTGAGAGGAAAGAAGAATATGGTTATGGGATCTATGATAATGTTATAACATCACCCGATCTTGAGTTGATGTTCAGAAATGACAATTTAAAGAGAGCTAATGGGGATATTCCGGAAAAGATCGGTTTTGTTCATTGTGTAGGTTCACGTGATGAAAAGGTCGGTAACCTTTATTGTTCAAAACTGTGCTGTGTAACTGCAGTGAAACAGTCGATAGAAGTAAAAAAGCATTTATCAAATGCGAAGGTATTCTGTTTTTATATGGATATGAGAATGAGTGGTGCCATGTATGAGGAGTTATACCGTGAGGCACAGGAAAAATATAGTATTAACTTTATCAGAGGCAAAGTTTCTGAGGTTTCAGAAAATATTAATGGCAAATTAGTTGTTAAGGTCGAAGATACACTTGCCGGAAGACCACTTAAGATGGAACTTGATATACTGGTGTTGATGGCCGGTGTTGAGATGTCGGAGGAAGGACAACGTATTGCACAATCAACAGGCCTTAAAACCGGAGATAATCATTTTTTCGCAACTGTAGACCTTCATTTTGGTAATAACAAGAGTAATATAAATGGTGTATTCTATGCCGGTGCATGTACAGCACCATTGAATGTCACCGAAACAATAGCACATGCACGGGCAGCAGTTTATGATGTCGTTGAATACTTGAAAAATGGTATAAAATAAAATGGAAGAATTTGGTTTTGCCATATTGAAGGAGCGACATATTGATTATGATGCTAATGATAAGAGCTTAGCTGAATATATTGCGGATAATGAACCTACTTTTAAATTATGTATAGAGTGTGGTTGTTGCTCTGCTACCTGTACAACAGGTACTTTTACAAGGTTTAGCTTAAGGGAACTCCATATTTATCTCAAAAGAGGAGAGAATGAGTATGTACACGAAAACATTAGAAAATGTATGCTCTGCGGGAAATGTATTCTTGTATGTCCCAGGGGGGTGAATACACGTAATGTTATAACATTAGCAAAACAGGCTCTTCAAAAAACAGAAGAAAATGCAGTTTGATCCATTTGTCATACCATTTAATATCGGGCTATATTTCATTCTCTTATATGCAGTGGCGAGAAGTGTAATGTGGTTCAGGGAGCTTTCAAGACCTGATAAACTTAGACTTCAGCGTGGTTTTTTTGGAAGAGCATTTGGCCGTAGCTTAAAGGAGATTTTTCTCGAAAGTCTGATCCACAGGAAAATCCTGCTTACCAATTTCAAGCTGGGCTATATGCATATGAGCCTGGCTTTCGGGTGGTTCCTGTTGATAGTATTCGGTACTATTGAAGCTGACGTTTTCGGTGAGAAACATCTTAATGCTCCTTATAAAGCTATATTCTTTAAGTTCTTTAATCCTGAACATGGAAGAGAGGGTCTTGAAGCTCTCTATTCGTTCTGGATGGACTTTATACTCGCCTTTATACTATCAGGTCTGCTTCTGGCAGTGATAAAAAGATTTTTCTCAAAGGTCGTGGGCATGAAAAAGACCACAAAACTGAGACCTCTTGATAAAGTTGCTCTTGCTGCACTATGGATTATCTTTCCAAGCCGTCTTCTTGCAGAGAGTTTTACTAGCGGCGCATACGGTACAGGAAGCTTCCTTACAGGATCATTAGGTTCTCTGTTCGCCTCTTTCCTGCCAGCAGAAGAATTTGCTTACCCGTTCTGGTGGCTATATTCTCTCTCCTTGGGTGTTTTCTTTATATTGTTACCTGTTACCCGGTATATGCATATCCCAACAGAACTTTTCCTGATATTTGCGCGTAACTCAGGGATAAGAACAGGAGACCAGTCAGGTGCTTTTAAGGAGATACAAACCTATTCATGTTCATCATGTGGTATATGTATTGATGCATGTCAGCTTAATTTTTCTGAAGGTATTACAAATATTCAGAGCGCATACCTTATTAAAGGCTTGCGTAACCATGAAAATGTATTTGACATCGCATATAATTGTCTTATGTGCAGAAGATGTGATCAGAAATGTCCTGTTGGTATTGAACTTACACCAATTCGAATGATTTCGAGAAGAGCAGGAGAAACAAAACCAGATAACACTAATATAATAAAAAAATATTTTCCTGATATACAGCATATTACACCCGCCAAACCAAATGGAATACCATCATATTCATGGCTTCCAAAGGAAAAACCAGCCAAAGCAGAACTCATATATTTTGCCGGGTGTATGAGTCATCTTACGCCTTCAATAAAAAAATCGATGATTAAAATCCTTGAAGTTTCAGGTATTAAATACAATTTCATAGATGACGATGGAGGAGCCTGTTGTGGCCGGCCACTTATGTTGGCCGGACAGGACAAGGAGGCAAGGGAACTTATTAATTTCAATTCGGAATTAATTTTGAAGTCAGGTGCAAAAACTCTTGTGACGTCTTGCCCTATTTGTTATAAAGTATTCAATGAAAGTTATTATCTGAATGTTGAGATTCTTCACCACAGTCAATTTATAAAAAGGTTGATAAAGGAGGATAAGCTTAAATTGAATTTTATGAGAAAAAGGATTACATACCATACACCATGTGATCTTGGAAGAGGATCAGGGGTTTATGAAGAACCAAAAGAGGTCCTGTCGTATGTTGCCCAGCTTCAAAATACAGATTATGAAGATGAGAACTCATTATGCTGTGGAGGTAGCCTCGCTAATATGAAGATAAATAACCCTAGCAGGAGGAATATAGCACAGGATGCTGCAGAAGAACTTACAAAGGATAATCCTGATATCCTTGCTACTTCATGCCCATTATGCAAGAAGACATTTGCTTCAGTTATTGAAACAAGGGTCGCAGATATAGCGGAAATAGTAGCAGAGGCTATTTTTGTGCCACCTGTAAAAAAAATGAAATCTAACTCCTCTGTTACCAGGAAAAAACCTGTTAAGGTCTTCTGAAATAATATGTCTTTTCACCGATACAACAAATATCAAATATTTTATTTTGCAATTCTTTATTATTATTGAAACAATGGAATAAAATTTGCTGCATTATTAAAAATAAATCATCATAACAATAAATGAAAAAAATAATCTTTGGATCTATGATTATAGCAGGTATAGGTCTGTTATTTTCATGTAACAGCAGTAAACCTGAAAACAGGAACATAAACCAAATTACTCAGCAGAACGATGGTACCATATCATTAGATATAGATAAGGCTGATCGTTATACTGATATGGACGAACGTTCTTATAATACTGCTGAATGGAATGTGGTGGTTAAAAAATCGGGACGTTATGATGTATGGATTTCAAGTGAAACTCTTGATACAACTAATCTTAATTATGAAAACTCAGTAATGGTA
>CAZTXH010000012.1:0-9711 GCA_964617415.1 uncultured Rikenellaceae bacterium
ATTTACGGTTAAGCCGGTGTATTATTAAGTTAAATGCATCCCTGGTCATCAGGCAAGAGACTTATAACGAATTCCGGACAAAGATAAGAACTAAAGTATCACCTGCTGCTTACAACAATATTTACTCCATCATCTTTCTTCATGCTCTCTGAGAATCTCTTTGCCTCATTTATAGTCATATTGCCCATGATCTGTATCAGTGCATTATCTTCACCTCCGGCAACAACAAGAAATTCCTTGAATTTTTTCCCCTCAACTCTTACCAGCATCACCATATCCTGATGAGCCTTTTTTACTCTCATAAATTCTTCATAATCCCTGCGGTCAAGTTCTCTTTCCACCATGTCATAAAAATTTCCTTCAAACTCAACATCATCGTCTTGTGCAAGTATTCTGATGGTAGTAATGTCTTCAGGCCAGCACCGTTCATCATCATAATTATCATCATCAAGAGATCTGATAAGCTTTAACAGGTCTCCGCTGATGGTTATTGTTGTAAAGCCTTCAGTGCCGGCATACTTTTCAAAAATGGCATCAACGGATCTTTGGCCATATCCCAGAATTGTTATTGTCAAAATAACCGGTATTAAAATGAATCTTTTCATTTGAACTTCAATTAGGTTAAACATACATGTTTTCAGAGAGGACGTATAAGAGGAAAAAACATTACAAAAAAACCGGAAAATTTCCGGTTCTGTTTTTATGCAATAGAGTTTATATTATTTAATGGGTGAGTCGGGTTCATGTGACATCTCAATATAATAGGCCCAGTCGACAATGTTCGGTACAATTCTCTGGAAGAGAGCTGTAAAACGGCCTTCCCATGTAAGTATTGTATTTCGCTTTTTCTTTTCTATTCCTTTAAGTACCTTTTTCGCAACATATTCAGGTGACATGAGCTTACCTTCTTCCCTGGGTGATTCACCCTGCTCAGTTCCGTCAGCAGTAAGAGCATGCTTTCTGATCTCTGAAGCTGTAAAGCCCGGAAATATAATCATCACATGCAGACCATTCTTCAGGTTTTCAATCCTTATTGTCTCTAGGAATCCATGGATAGCAAATTTAGAAGCCGAATAACCTGTTCTGCCAGGTAGCCCATGGAAACCTGCGATAGATGAAACACCAACCAGTGAGCCTTTGTTTGCAATAAGGTATGGTAGTGCATATTTCGTACAATATACTGTACCCCAGAAATTTACATCCATTAGGGTTTTCAATACGGCAAGATTGACCTGATTAAAGGAAGCACGCATTGAGATACCGGCATTATTGACAAGTATATTTACAGTCCCGTATTTTTCGACTGTTCTCTGAACAAGGTTCCTGCATTCTTCTTCAATTGAAACATCAGTTTTTACATATGCGGCTTCATACCCCTCAGATTTTATTTCACTCACAATGTCAGCCAGTCTGTTTTCCTTTCTGGCAGTCAGCATTACCTTGCTCCCTTTTGCAGCAAATTCACGGGCAGTAGCTTCGCCTATTCCCGAGGAGGCTCCTGTAACAATCACAACTTTGTTATTGAAAAAATCTTTCATAACCACTCTTGTTGCAAGAGAATTTATATGCTAAATTAAATGAATACTGCATTAAAAGAAAATAAGTCAAATAATAGTATTGTTAAAATAAAAAAAATCTTGATGGCTTGCAATAATTTATTTTTATCCTACCTTTGCACTCGCAAAAAATGAACTGTTGATTCAGTAGCTCAGTTGGTAGAGCATCCCGCTTTGCGGGAGGTTCCTGGGTTCAAGTGTTTTTTGATAATTTGATTCAGTAGCTCATCCCGATAACTATCGGGAGGTAGAGCATCCCGCTTTGCGGGAGGTTCCTGGATTCGAGTGTTTTTTGATAATTTGATTCAGTAGCTCAGTTGGTAGAGCACATCCCTTTTAAGGATGGGGTCCTGGGTTCGAGACCCAGCTGGATCACACTGGCAGCCATAAGGCTGCTTTTTTTCCCGGGTCTCTCACGCCATTGCGGCAGTCTGGCCCCTTCGCTAAAATTGCCTACAGGGCAATTTATTCGCTATGCTCATGAGCTCACTGAGTTCGGTTCTTAACGCTCGGTCCTATTTACAGGTTAAATCCCGATATTTCCACATCCGGCTTCTCCCCTCCTGTATCCCTGTCGGAGAGCTTCATAGTTATAACCTTCTTTTCACCCGGCATCAGTGAAACATAGTTATCACTATAGAAAACCGGTAAAATACGTTCTCCACTACTTGTTCCGATAACCTTAACACGTACCATAAGTGCAGGCGTTTCAGTATTATTCTTAAGTGTTGTTGTTAAAACCCAATCATCACCGGATTTCTTAACAGTAGTGCTATTATCAAGTTCCACCTTTTCCAGATCGCGGAGTGCCTGGTAGTTACCATCTTCCACTCCACGCCAGTAGAAGTTCTCTGAGATGATCTCATCACCTTCTGTCAGAGTCAGTTTTATAAAATGAACAGGTGAGATACCCTCAGGGAATTCAAGTTTGAAACATTTCACTGTTTCATCTTCCTTACAATCGAGAACTGTCTCCTTCTCCCAGTGAATAGATCCATCCATATTCAGGACCTGGGCTTTAGCAGTTAAATCTGTTCTGTCCCTGGCATTGTAATTCACCACCTCAACAGAATCACAGCCTCTGAAGTCATATACTGGATTCCACTGAATATGAATTGGTTCTGATGCCTTTTTGCAGCCAAAATATGCTGCTGTAGGTTCAAAATAATAGTCGTATGTCTGCCATACCATTGAAGGCCAGGCCGGGTGACTCATCCATAAGATCATACCTTTCCTGAAAGCACTTCTTCCTTCAAATATTGCACGGTATCCGTTATAGTTAATCCACTGTGCCAGCTCTGTAAATTCCTTTACATCCTTTGGCGTCCCGAAACCTTTTTCAATCATTGCATTGAAAGAGGCAGCACCCTGTGCACCCTCAAGGCAATAATCGTGTAATCCATACAGATTGTTCTGAGGCCAAAGGAGTGACTCGGGAATAGTCTGCTTAAGACTTTCGTAAGTCATTACATTCGGCATTCCCCTTTCACTGTGCAGCTTGTTAAAGCCATACAGGAGGAAATAGTCTCTCGGTGGCAGAGCCCTGTAAGGTCCTCCCCCGCTAACAACACCCATTGACGAGTGGGAGATATAATGCATCCCGGGATGCACCACAGGGATCATGGCGCGTAAAGCCGTATCTATTACTTCAGGAGGATTTCCTTCATTCCGTCCGCAATATATAGCAATGGAGGGATGATTCCTTATCCTTTTAACCATATCCTCCGCATTTTCCATGAACATATCCGGATTGTACGGATTTGGGCCATCAGCAGGATTGGCAAGCCAGAAATCCTGCCACACCATTATACCGTGCCTGTCACAGGCCTCATAAAACTCGTCGTCGCCGGTCTGTCCTACCCAGTTCCTAATCATTGTGAAATTCATATCGGCATGATAGGCTACCGCAATATCATATTCACGTGCACGGTAATTGAGGTTCGATTCCGGGAAGCCCCAGTTTCCGCCACGGCCAATAAAGCGCCTGCCATTGATGTAGATACTCAGTATATCATCAGTCTCATCAAACGACATCTCCCGTATACCCCACTTAAAGGCAGTTTTATCAGAAACCTCACCCGGTCCGGTTTCAAAGGTTAATTCTACATCATAAAGATATTGCTCGCCATAACCTTTTGGCCACCATAACTTTGGATTTTCAATTGTCAAGACAGGATGTGTCTCCGGATCCAATTTAACTACGCTGGAAGCAAGAGGTCCCAGGGTAACTTCCTCGTCAAATTCAATATTGCCATACTTTCCTGTCAGTATACCTGTTACTTCCTCATCCATATTGTTTTTAAGTGTAACCTCAATATTAATATCTGCTGAGCTTATATCAGGCAGATCAAGATCTGTCATTATGAAAGGATCTTCAATTGTAACCGGACCCGTTACGCTGAGGAATACATCATTCCAGATGCCTATATTCCTTCCACGGATAGTGGGTATCCAGTCCCAACCGATCGATGCATGATATGTCGGATTATCAGCACCAAGCACACCACCGTTCTTATCAGGACTCAGTGCTGTCTGTTCCTTTATAACACCGATGTTATCATTCTTAATTATCCGTACGGCAAGACTATTCTTCTCTCCGGGTTTAACAAGGTCGGTAACATCAAACTTACCCCGAATGAATCCTCCTTCAATTCTTCCTGTTCTTTCACCGTTCAGATATATATCAGCTTTCCAGTTTATACCGTCAAAGTTGAGGAAGATCCTCTCTCCGTCAAAGTCAGCAGGAACATCGAACTCGTTCCTGTACCAGAAATCAGAATTAAAGAATGATTCTGAGATCATCAGCTGGTTATCACTGTAGTTAGGATCAGGCAAAGCTCCTGCATTCCAGTAACTTACAAGGGCTGTGCCCGGCACCGTGGCTGTGACCCAATCGTCTGAGGCAAAGCCGTTTTGCGATATTCCTTCACCTGTGGAAATAACCTCAGAGGCTCTCTGTATCTTCCATTCACCTCCACTCAGGTACATCCTGTTGTCTGAAACAGATGGAGTTTTTTCTGGTTCAGGTACCAGTCCACCCTTTCCGAATACTTCAAACTCACTCAGTATGTATCTTCCTTCTGCAGCGGGTTCAGTCATCAAAACACGTACAAAACGACCAGTTGCCTGTTCATCAAGTAAAATATCATCTGTTATTTCATCATTACCCGGAAGCTCTGCAATATCTTTCCAGTTTAGTGCATCATCTGAAACCTGTATTGTCCCTGCTTTTGCCTTGTTTATCCAGTGAAGTTTGATATTGTCGAATGAGGAAGAGCTGCCAAGGTCAATATAAATCCACTCCTCTCCTGTTTCTGCACTCATCCATGCGCTTGTAAAGTTGTGTGATGGTGCAACCTTATATTTCTCTTCATCATTGATGAGATCAAAATCTCCGAATGTCCAGTATTTGGCACATGGGGCCGAGATGCTCACTTTATAGAAATTATATGCAACCGGTTTGTCGAATTCAAATGATATATTTGTAACTCTTGTCGGCTCAGGCCTTCTGAAATCGAAACCGAAGCTGAAAGATGGTCGGGGAGCTGTTGAATCCTGAGGGCCAAACAGGCTAGCAAAAGGATTTGCAGGACGACGTCTTCTCTGTCTTCTTCTTGTTGTATCATCATCATTTGCCCTGAACATTGCTGCAAATGGATTTGGCCTCTCCTGACCTGGTAATCCGTATCCTTGTGATTTTTCAAGCTCATCCCATGTCATGCCGTTATTTGATCCATAACAGGAAAACTTCCATCCACGGGGTTTCTTTTCATCATAAGTTAGAGAACCATTAAGCTTGATTTCCCTTACAGTGGTATTTTCTGAGCCATGGTTCATCTCTAACTGGATCCAGATATCGGATCCTTCAATACTCATCACCGTCACGCTGTTATTATCAAAGACCCATTCCCTTTCATTTTTCGGAACTTCACCCTCATTTGTGGTAAGAGAGATATAATCAGGCATCTCGTCTGTTACGATACCGTCAGTAACAAGTTGGGCAGTAAGGTTATAATCCCAGCTTGAAGAATGGTAGGCAGCTCTAAGTTTTGCCAGGTTCCGGTAATTGTCATTATCAGTAACGAGAACCGGGGAAAAGTCTTCTTTTGGATCACCCGGGTAAACGCCTATACCATGTGTATACTTTTGAGTTTTCTGGCTGCAACTGGAAATCAACAGAAACAAACATAAGAATACGATTAAAGTGATCGAGGATGATTTTGCTTTCATATTTTCAAATTTAGTTTTACCTATTACTATAATATCTGAGAGATAGAAATAAATGTTTTATAATAATTAAGATCACTAACAACTAACAAATGATGAAACAGACTTCTATTAAGAATGAATGTAAGTAACTTTAGATATCATCAGATACTTATTTTGACAATACAGGTATCTGTCTGTTAATTGATTCTTCCAGGGAAATAAGTGTTTCTGTCCTTACCACTCCCGATATATTCTGGATCTTATCGGACAGGATTGTTTTCAGATGTTCATTGTCACGTGTATATACTTTAATGAAAAGGGAATAGTCACCCGTAGTATAGTGACATTCGATTATTTCCGGTACATCCTGGAATTTTTTAACCACTTCATGGAAGTGTCCGGGACGTTCAAGGAAGATGCCTATATAAGCGCATGTTTTGAATCCCACGAGAACAGGATCAACTTTAAATTCTGATCCCCTTATTACGCCTATACGGATAAGACGTTGTACTCTTTGATGAATTGCAGCACCGGATACACCGCATTCCCTGGCAACCTCCAGGTATGGTATCCTGGCATTTTTTGTTATAATGTCGAGGATCTTCCTGTCGAGATCATCGATCTGTAAATTATCTGTCATTATAAAAAGATTGATTAATAGAATGATACATTTTACTCTCTGAGCTGAAGAAAATCAAGCAAAAGATAGTTATAATTATCCGGAATAGCAAGATAAAGGATCAGGTTTGAAGAATATAAATTGGTATGACAGTACGACGGTATGATGGTTTGAAGGTTAATTAAACAGGATCCCTTCCTGGAAGGGGGTTGTGGTGGGTTATTCGTTTCATTCCGAGCGCTAGCAAGGAATCCCATAAAATCAAACCTGTTTACACTTATGGATCAGATCATTCCCTATTAATATACCCTACAATATCCTTTATATCCGTAAATCCCTTTTTTTCAAGATATTGTTCGATACCATCAAGAATTTTCACAGAGGTCTGTGGTTCAATGAATGATGCTGTTCCCACCTGGATTGCTGAGGCACCTGCAAGAAAGAATTCTATGGCATCATTTGCATTCATTATTCCTCCGACACCTATTACAGGTATATTTACTGCGTTTGCTACCTGCCAGACCATCCTGAGTGCTACAGGCTTTACTGCCGGTCCGGATAATCCCCCGGTAACAGTTGCCAATGCCGGTTTCATATTTTCAGTATCAACGGCCATCCCAAGAAGAGTGTTGATAAGAGAAATGGAATCAGCTCCCTCCTCTTCTGATATACGTGCAAATTCGATGATATCAGTTACATTGGGTGAGAGCTTTACAATGAGCTTCTTTGAATAAACAGCCCTTACAGCCTTCACAACCTTACGTGTTGATGCAGGATCGGTACCAAAAACCATCCCTCCTTTCTTTACATTGGGACACGAGATGTTGAGCTCAATGGCAGGTATTTTCCCTAATGAATTGATCCTTTCGGCAAGGGTAACATAATCCTTGATATAACTCCCGTTTATATTTACTATTACATTTGTTTTGTATTTTGAAATACGCGGATAGATATGTTTTTCAAAATAATTAATCCCCTTATTCTGCAATCCAACGGAATTAAGCATTCCTGAGGCTGTTTCAGACATCCTGGGGGATGGATTTCCTTCCCTGGGTTCCAGTGTGGTTCCTTTTACAATAATGCCTCCCAGTCGCGAAACATCAATAAAATCATCAAATTCTGATCCATAACCGAAGGTTCCCGAAGCTGTAATAACAGGGTTCTTAAAATGCAGATCTCCTATGTTAAAGTCGAGTTTTACCATATCAAGTCTTTAATATTGAAAACAGGACCGTCGGTACAGGTGAAAAGGTTGCCTTTCACAGTTGAAACTGTACAGCACAGGCAGGCACCGATACCACATCCCATAAGTGTTTCAAGCGAAACTTCACATTCTAAATTCTTTTGCATACAATATTCACCTACTGCCTTCATCATAGGTACTGGTCCACAACAATATATCCTGTCATAGTCCTGCGCTTTTAATACCGAATGTTCGGTTATAAATCCCTTTTCTCCACGAGATCCATCTTCTGTGGTAAGAAATACCTTTCCCAGTTCCATGTATTCATCATATTCAATTATCCTTTCACTACTGCGAAATCCCAACAATATATCAGGAGTATAATTGTTTTTATTAAGATATCTGCCCATAAACAATAATGGAGCTACGCCACAGCCACCTCCGATAAGAAGAATCCTCTGGTTATTCTCCGGTAAACTGAATGAGTTTCCCAGTGGATATATAACATTAATCTTATCTCCTATTTCAAGCTTTGAAAGAGCTTCTGTTCCCTTCCCGGCAATCTGAATAAGGAATTTCATTGTATTTTCTCCATAATTGATATCGTGAACTGAAAATGGCCTGCGTAAGAAAGTCTCAGAACTTCCCTCCACCTTTACCTCTGCAAATTGCCCTGGCAGGATCTCAGGTAGTTTTTCCTTACCTGAAAGCTCAAGAATAAATGAATCCTGGTTTAATTTCTGATTATCAATTATTTTGAGAAATTCGATGCGTTTACCCATCTCATGAT
Organism: uncultured Rikenellaceae bacterium; assembly: GCA_964617415.1. Taxonomy (GTDB): domain Bacteria; phylum Bacteroidota; class Bacteroidia; order Bacteroidales; family VadinHA17; genus LD21. The sequence goes on from CAZTXH010000012.1 coordinate 8,358, forward strand.
GTTTATCGTAAAGATATATTTATTAAAGAACATCATAAAATAATCCCTAAACATTTAATTTGAAAAATATTGTTCAGAATTGTTATAAACTTTATTGTCAGAATTTTTTACCCTGCAGTTGATGAGATGATAAGAGTAATTGTAGAATAACATATCACTCTTTTTCCGGTTTATATTCACGGAAACTGTTATCACTGTAAAACCAGACTATTTTTTCAATTTTCTGTTTATCATCAACAACCTTTTTTTCCGAACTTCTTTTATCTGAATCATCAGCCTCTTTTTCTGACTTATCAACAGGTTGATTTACAGAATCTTTTCTTATTTCATTGTTTTCCATAGAGTCTTCGAACAATCTCTGTACTGATTCATCTTTATACATATCACCTTTACCAAACAGAAACCATTCTGTTGATATGAATGGGTATTTTTCAAGCATTTTCAATACAAAATCAAGACTTGGCTTGTTTCGTCCTGATAAAATATGTGATATACCTGATGGCTGAACACCTATTTCATCAGCCAACTGTGCAGAACTTTTATTTTCTGCTCTTAAAAATTCTTTTAATCTCTCTTTCATATGAAAAATCCTCCAATACAAATGTAAATCATTATTTAATTACATCTGTAATTATATACAATTACATTTGTAATTATGCCATTTATTTGACTCCAATTTATTTTATTATTATTTTGTAATATGCTGTTATTCAGGATTATATAAATATACTTTATTTATGTAATGCTAAAGTTTAGATCTATTAAGTCCTGGTAAACAGTATTTTATAAATAATATCTAAATATATTTTACTTATTTTGCTAATAACAGGCGTTAATTGTTATCCCCTTATTCAATATAATAAGCATTATAATACTGGTTTGTTGTATCTTATAAAATATAAAAAAATTTTATTTATTAATTTACATCTGTAATTAAAGATAATATGTTTTATTGATTACGGATGTGAATTTATCTATAATCATACTTTACATTTGTAACTCTTACGTTTTTATACTTTAAATTGACAGATGTAAAGTGATTATAAATATTTAACCTCATCAGAATTGAATTTTCAGTAACTTCCCCTACTCTTCTATTAAATATTCAATTCTTACAAATCACATGAATCTGAAAAAAAATTCTGGTTTGAGTGGAATTATCATATAGTTTAATTTTCTTTAAAAAATATTTAGATCAGCAATTGTGAAGAAAAAATTTTCAATAGCTCTGCATTACCAGATTCTTATAATGCTGGTTGCCGGAGGATTTTTTGGTTTTTATTTCCCTTCAGCTACCACCTATACCAACTGGATGGGAGAAATATTTCTCAGGGGGTTGAACATGATTATCATC
>CAZTXH010000012.1:9721-14143 GCA_964617415.1 uncultured Rikenellaceae bacterium
ATTCTCTGTTCGATAACCACTGGTGTTGCCAGTGTAGGCAGTAGTGGCAACTTAGGAAGATTAGGCTTTAAAACACTAGGTTATTATGTTTTTTCAACAGTTGCTGCCATTGTTACGGGGCTATTTTTTGTCTCGATTCTCAAGCCAGGAGTAGGTGCAGAACTTGGATTTCAGGCACCTGTAGATGAGATAGCTGCAGCTACGGATAACTTCGGCAGGACACTTATCAAAATCGTTCCAACCAATATTTTCGAGGCAATGGTCCAGGGACAAATGCTTTCGATAATATTTTTTGCAATACTTTTCGGGTATTTCATTACCAGGGTAAATGAGAAATCGAGACAGACACTCACTGACTTCATTAATTCTGCACTTGAGGTAATAATGAAGTTGACCCTTTTTGTTATAAAGTTCACGCCAATAGGTATTTTCAGCATTACTGCCAAGGTTATTGCACAACAGGTTGAAATGGGCAATAATATAAGTGAAGTGATAAGCCGCCTGGGTGTCTATTTTATAGTTGTAATGCTTGGATTACTGGTTCACGCCTTTATAACTCTTCCCCTGTCGGTAAGAATTATTGGAAGGGCCAATCCGGTTAAGCACTTCAGAAATATGGCTACTCCCCTGCTCACTGCCTTTTCAACCTCATCGTCAAATGCCACCCTTCCGCTCACCATGGAAGCTGTTGAAGAAAAAGACGGTGTTTCAAACAAGATTGCAAGCTTTACTCTACCCCTGGGTGCTACCATCAATATGAATGGTACTGCTTTGTATGAATGTGTAGCAGTAATGTTTATTGCCCAAGCATATGGAGTTGACCTTACTATCGGTCAACAACTTGTAATGATCTTTACCGCTCTTCTTGCCGCCATAGGGGCTGCTGGTATTCCAATGGCAGGACTTGTAATGATGGCTGTTGTTCTGAATGCTGTAGGCCTGCCTCTTGAGGGTATAGGTCTGATACTTGCCGTTGATCGTATCCTTGACATGTTCAGAACAGCAATAAATGTGTATGGAGATTCATGTTGCGCTGTTATTGTGGCAAAATCGGAAGGTGAAAAACTAAATATTTAAATCCGGAGATATAATAAGACTTGTAGTATCAGAAAGTGAAGCTTACCCTGATCTCCGGATTACCGTAAATGTCATAAACAGATGCATTTAAAGCCCATAGTACCATCATATTAATCGATCCTTTCATACCTACAGGCTGGCTTATCCCTGCTCCTGCCAGAATTGTATTCATCGAAAATCTTTTGGAGCTATAGGGCGGATCTTTCCAGAATTCAGATTCAAGGCTCAGAAATTCATCTTCTGCATGAAGGAATAGACCCATATTTATTCCAACCGGGATTATTGAGTTAAAATCTTTTATAAGGACTAACTGTGTATATCCCCTTCCCCCATAAATAGATGTACCACCTCCCGGATCCTTATAAAACCTGTAATTGGGACCAACAGCTACAGCAATCCTTGGCAGCACCCATAAGCCTATTATCGGAGAGGCTTCTATATTTGTTATAGTACCAATTTGTAAAGCAAAGCTTCCTCCAAAAAAGATTCTTTCTTTCAGAGGCGGAGCTTCACTCCCAACAATCTGTGCTGATGTTTCCGGAACTGCAATTAATGTAAGACACAGAATTACCAGTCCGGTAAAATATATTCTTTTTAAATCGGTTCTGTAATGATTCTTACTCATAATTACATTTTTGTAACTTTGAAGTGGCGAATACAAATAAACGAAAAAAACTTACCTTATTATATACCCATACAGAAATGAATATTATTATTAACGGTGGAACCAGGGGAATTGGAAAGGAAATAGCACTTCTCCTGGCAGAAGAAAACAACAACCATCTCCTTGTTACCGGAAGAAATAGTATAGCTTTAAAAGAACTCTCTGCAGGAGCAGTAAATAAGAATATTTTCACTCACACAATAGATATATCATCTTTTGAAGATAACAGGAAATCGCTTCTGGAAGCAGTAAGCGGTAATTTTGAGAGTGTTGATATTTTGATAAACAATGCAGGATACTTGGTTCACAGCGATTTTATGGATTTTGACGAAAAAGAGGCCAGGAAGCTTATGGAGACAAATTTCTTTGGTCCTGCCTCTGTTATACGCCTCTTGCAGCCATTAATGAAGAAAGGTTCTCATATAGTAAATATATCAAGTATGGGAGGTTTCCAGGGTAGTTCAAAATACAGGGGCATGTCATACTACAGTGCATCTAAAGCTGCGCTATCATGTCTCTCTGAATGTCTTGCCGGAGAATTCCGTGAATCGGGTATTGCTGTCAACTGTCTGGCCCTGGGTTCGGTACAGACAGAGATGTTCGAAGAAGCCTTCCATGGTATGAAAGCCCCGGTAACTGCAAAGGAAATGGCAAAATTAATTGCTGATTTCGCATTGAACGGAAATAAATATTTTAACGGGAAGGTAATTCCGGTAGCATTCAGTGATCCGTGATAAATTTATATATACTTCTTTATTGCTATTTTTCCATTAAGTGCCAGTAATCCATTGAATGCCAGTGATTTAATTTCATCTTCGCCGGGATATACCACTACTTCTGCAATGAAATCAACCATTGATTTTATTTGACCGACAAATGTTTTATTAAATGCCAGTCCGCCTGTAAGTATTATTGTATTGACTTGCCCATTCAGAACGGTAGCCAGAGCTCCGATCTCCTTTGCTACCTGGTATGCTGCAGCATCTCTTATAAGGATTACTTTAGCATCACCGTCCTCTGCCATCTTACATATGTCAATGAAGCTGTTTGTTCCCAGATATGCTACCATACCTCCTTTCCCGGTTATCATTGATTTTACTTCGGCATGGGTATATTTTCCGCTGAAACACAAGTCAGCCAATTGTCCTGCAGGAAGAGTACCTGATCGTTCGGGAGCGAAAGGACCATCACCGTTGAGAGCATTATTCACATCGACTACCCTGCCTTTTTTATGAGCTCCTACACTTATTCCCCCACCCATGTGTGCTATTATCAGGTTAAGATCCTCATAGTCTTTACTAATTGATGCTGCATACATCCTTGCCACAGCTTTTTGGTTCAGGGCATGAAATATAGATATTCTCTCAATAGCCGGATGTCCTGAGATTCTTGCCACAGGCTCAAGTTCATCAACTACTACAGGATCAACTATATATGCTTTTGCATCTGGAAGAGTAGCAGCAATATCATGGGCAATAATACCCCCAAGATTACTTGCATGCTGACCGAGAAGTCCAGACTTAAGATCAGCGATCATCTTCTCATTTACCTCGTATATTCCTGATTCAATTGGCCTTACAAGCCCTCCTCTGCCAACAACTACAGCTATTCGTCCAAGATCGTAATTCCTGTTTTCAAGTTCCTGCATAATATGTTCTTTCCGGAATTCAAACTGGTCAGTAATTTTTTTATATTTTGTAATATCTGAATGGCTATGAGCGAGGGTTTTTTCAAATAGCATTTCTTCCTCCTCGAACAATGCAAATTTTGTTGAAGTTGAACCAGGATTTATTACAAGGATGAGATGTTTCATTATTTCCAGTAATTAATTATCTGTTTCTTCTGTAAGAGTTCATATCATCAGGCATGCCAGTGCAATACAGTAATACTTAGATTTTTCACTTTCGCTGCGTGACATGACAATAACTGGTTTTACGGTACCTCTTATCAATCCTGCCAGTTCTCCGTTAGCAAAAAGCATAAGGCTCTTATAAAAGGGATTGCAGGATTCCAGTGAGGGGAACAGGAGAATATCTGCATCACCCTGAACAGGAGTATTAACTCCTTTAATTTCAACACTTTCTTTGTTACATGCAAGAAACAGGTCGAGGGGACCGTCCATAATGCAGTTTGTAATAATACCATCCCTTGCCATTCTGCACATTTCGGGATAATCGCCAGAGTACGGGAAATGGTGGCTTGCTTTTTCTGAAGCTCCGATAAGTGCTACCTTTGGTTTTTCAATACCTAACCTGGAGGCCATCTCAACTGCATAATTTGCCATTGCTACCTTCTGATCAAGATCAGGAAAAGGTATTACTGCAGGATCAGTAACAAAAAGAAGTTTATGATATGAAGGAATCTCTATAGCACATACATAACTCAATACTGCATCGGGGAGCATAATTCCCGATTCCTTATCCATCACTGCTTTAAGGAATTTGTCAGTTCCTACCAGACCCTTCATCACAATATCTACAATGCCACTCCTGGTTAGTCTTACAGCCTCTTCTGCTGCTTCTGTCTCATCTTCAATATTGATGATTTCAAATTTCGTATGATCAATACCCAGCTTATTACAAACACTTATTATCTCCTCCCTTTTACCTGTCATTACTGCCTGTACAAACCCATCATCAACAGCCCTGTTTATTGCGCCCACAGTATATATATCCTGGGCC
>CAZTXH010000012.1:14153-16198 GCA_964617415.1 uncultured Rikenellaceae bacterium
CCCAGGCAACGGCAATACTGTGCATCTTATTAAGATTCAGCACCTTTTCGACCATTTGATCAAGAGAGCTGATCATACCGTAATTATTTGCTGGCAGCTGCAGATAAAAGAATAGAGTCGTATTTTGCCTGTTCTGAATCTGATCTGGAGGTGAGGACTATGGGGACGCTCGCGCCCAGTATCATCGATGCAACCTTTGCTCTGGCGAAGAAAACAAGTGATTTATATAGAACATTGCCAACTTCAATATCGGGCATCAAAAGCAAATCGGTATCCCCGGCAATTTCACTTCTTATCCCTTTATGCTTTGCACTCTCAAGGCTTACAGCATTATCGAAGGCCAGGGGACCATCAATAATACAATTCTTTATCTGGTCGCGTTGATTCATCTTTGAGAGAAGGGCAGCGTCAAGAGTAGCTTCCATATTTTCGTTAACCATCTCCACAGCTCCGAGAACTGCCACTTTTGGCATTTCATAACCCAGCCGCATAAGACATTTAACCGAATTGTTAATTATGGCAATCTTGTCTTTCAGGTTGGGTGCAATATTCATAGCCACATCAGTAACAGCAATTACCTTGGGATATGTTTCAACCTCAAAAAGGGCAAAATGTGAAAGAAGATTACCGGTACGTAATCCCCATTCCTTATTAAGAACACATTTCAATAAAGTAGAGGTTCCCACCTTTCCTTTCATCAGTATATCCCCTTCCTTATTGCTCACCATTTTTACAGATATCTCGACTGACATCTCAACGCCAGGTTCATGAATAATCCTGAGTCCTGAAATATCAAAATTGTTAGTAGAACAGATATTCTGTATACTCTCCTTATCGCCGATAAGGATAGGTTCAATAATATCGTCCTTCCATGCTCTTATTACTGCGCTGAGAGATTGTTGATCCTGGGCTGGTGCCAGGACCAGTTTTTTCTTTGGTCCGCCTATTACTATATTTTTGAGGTCGGTAAGGCTTTTTAATACCATATGTTATTCGTTTTTCTTAAGATGCAAGTTGTTTTATGATGGATCGGGTATCGGATGCTATTACGAATTCTTCGTTGGTAGTTACTGACATCACTATGACTTTCGATTCAGGTTTTGAAATGATAAGGTCATCACCTTGTGATTCGTGATTTGCTTCATTATCAAATATGATTCCAAGGCTTTCCATATTAGAACATATCATTTTTCTCATATTGAAATCATTTTCCCCAATGCCACCAGTAAAAACAAGAAGATCTATTCCGTTCATAGCTGCACAATATGATCCGATGAATTTTTTTACCTTGTATGCATACATATTCAGGGCAAGTATTGCTTTTTTATTACCTGCTTTAGCAGCAGTTTCAAGATCACGCATATCCGACGATATCTGGGAGATACCGAAAACACCACTCTTCTTATTGATCATATTATTAACACCCGTCACATTAAGATGCTCTTTATCAGCAATATAAATAAGAACACCCGGATCTACTTCTCCTGTCCGTGTTCCCATTATCAGTCCGTCGACAGGAGTAAATCCCATTGATGTGTCTACTGAAATACCATTCTCTACAGCAGTTATAGATGAACCATTTCCCAGGTGGCAGGTTATTATTTTCAGTTCTTTTAGGTCTTTGCCAATAATCCTGGCAGCTTTATGTGCAACATATTTATGGCTGGTTCCGTGGTAGCCATATTTACGGATCCTGTATTTCTCATAATATTTGTATGGGAGAGCATACATATAAGCATAATCGGGCATAGTCTGGTGAAAAGATGTATCGAATACTGCAACCTGAGGAATTCCCGGGATGAGTTTTTCGACTGACAATATCCCTTTCAGGTTTGCAGGATTATGAAGAGGTGCAAGTTCGATACAAGATTCTATAGTTTTTTTGACATCGTTATTAATAATGACACTCTTTTTATAACTCTCTCCACCATTAACAACACGGTGTCCCACAGCTGTTATTTCGTTAACATCCTTTATTACTCCATATTTAGGGTCACACAGGACATCCATAACCATATTAATTCCTGTTGTGTGGTCAGGAATAT
>CAZTXH010000013.1:0-3577 GCA_964617415.1 uncultured Rikenellaceae bacterium
GTGCAAAATAGTAATGGTCGTCAGCAATCTCTTTTTGGTATGCTGCCCATATTTCACTTTTTCTCGGTTTCACAGGTATTAATTTTTAAGTATTTTATTCACTATAACAGTAATTCCAGTATTCATCCTTGCCTACATTAAAATTTTTTTTAAGTTTTTTTGCCATGGCCGAAGAGTACTTTTCAATTTTTTCAAATCTTGCTGTACCTCCCGTTTCATCAAATATTTTCTTCAGATCATCAAGTGATTCCTTTGCAGTATTCCGTAGAGTACCGGCACGGTTTTCCCCATAACTTGTTCCGAGACGCTTCATCATTGATTCTCTGTTCTCTCTCATCCATTTCCATACTGGTCCCTGCTCCGGATATGTCTCAAGATCAACCTCATCAATATAAACACAATAGCCATATTGTAGAATATGGTCACCCACAGTACGTTTAATAGCAAGTTGTTTTCTCCCCTGTTCACTTTCCATGAAAAAGCCTTTTTCAATTGATAATCCTCTGAGTGCCTGAACAATATAACATGGGACATTCCCGCGCGGGCATCTTGTTTTACATGACAGGCATTCACCACACCTCCAGATATAGTCGCTTTTCAAGAGTTTTTCAAGTTCGACTTCATCTTTTTCCTGTACAGTGTTTACAATCTGGCGGGGATCGTAATCACTTACCGCGGCAGCAGGACAGACTGCAGTACAGATTCCGCAATTAATACATGCATTCAATCCTTCTTTGTAACGGACATCTTTTTCCAGGTCTTCATATAATGTCGGCATAATATTCTGTTTTTTGTGATTGCGATAATTTACGGATTCTGTTTAACTTACCCATCAATAGTTTTCTTTTTATTAAGGATATTTTATCTGTAAACAGAATCCCTTTGAGATGATCAAATTCATGCTGGAAGATCCTCGCTTTTATACCGTCGAGTTCTTCTTCATGTGTAAGCAGCGACATATCCTGGTACCTGACCAGAATCTTTTCAGGTCGGGATACTTCTTCATAAATACCGGGGATACTCAGGCACCCTTCCTGATAGGCAATATTATCGCTATCGCTGTCAATAATTTCCGGATTGATAAATATACCTTCAAATTTCTCAATTGTAACATCCTGTTCAACAACCGGATTTGTATCAATAACAAAGACCTTTTTCAAAATGCCCGTCTGGGGTCCAGCAAGACCAATACCCTCATTTGCCTTAATAGTGTCAAACAGGACTTCATTTATCTTGATAATATTATCCTCCTCAACAACTTCTGCTGAATGCTGTCTGAGAACAGGTGATCCATATAGAATGACTGGTACAACCATTTAAAAAATTAATTATATTCTCTGATATAAAACCTCTTACCTTTATATGATGTTGATCTTATCAGATTCTGCCTGAGAAGGGATTTAACAATATTGAAATCAGCATGATCTTTTTTAAGTAGTTCATCAAGTGTATCTTCCCTCAAAGGATGAACAGCCGTAATATTGAGAATATCCTCGTAAATATTACCTGTAAAGCCGGTATTGGTCCCTTCAAAACCAGTCAGCAATTCTGTTTTAATATTCATATTGCTGAAGATATGCCATGCCAGATTCAACTTTTCTGCATCAGGGAGTTTAACTGTTTTCTCAGATGGAGGTCTTGTTGGAACTGACAGATATGCTGTATCAGGATTGAGTTTTTTAATTATCGTGGCAAGTCCTGAGAAATTTTTTGCAGTGTCATTAATCCCTTTAACAATCATTGATTCGGTGTTCAGTTTCCCTTTATACTCAACAGCAAAACTGAGGATATTGTTTAAATGATTTTCAAAGTCCAAATCGGGATGAGGCCTGTTTATTTTCTGCCATGATTTATTATCTGCAGCATCCATCTTTAATGACACCCAGTCGGCCATCATAAGATCATCTCTGACTGATTTATCAAATATCATGGAGGCATTTGAAATAACCGCTACAGGGATTCCTGTTTTCTTTAAAAGTATTATTGACTTTCCCAGGTTATTATCAAGTGTTGGTTCTCCATTTGAAACAAATGTCAGATAGTCGGGGTAGTTTTCTTTTTTTATCCGGTCAAGGTGTTGGCATACTTCTTTGTAAATAGTCTCCGGCTCATAAAATATTTTTCGTTTTATTGTTACTATTTTTGTCTTGCCCACCTGGCAGTATATACAACTATAGGAACAGGTTTTAGGAGAAACGATATTGTTTATCCCAAGACTCATACCCAGTCTTCTTGAAGGTATAGGACCGAAGCTTATCATCCTTTTCTGATTATTTTAATTTTTCATTATTTCATGCTGGTTATTGTTGAATACAACAAAACTGTCTTTTTCAACATTCAGAAATTCCGCCATTACATCACATTTAACCATAAGCAGATGAAAGATCCTCTCATCATTTAAAGGGATTAATCCCTCGAGATTACCCTGTCCTTTCGATATGATAACATCAGCTTTATTGAAATAATGTTGAAACTCACTACTCGATTCTGATGGGATAGTTGATGGTGCATCAAAACCGTTTGAAATAACATTTGCAACATTTTTAATACCTGTATATTCAGCATCTTCCATAGTAGCATCATTTATTACCGGGCCTCCACGTACAACATAGGTCAGGTTTCTGTGGTCAATAGTTTTGATAAAAAACTTGTCAAATACTATTTCTCCTGCATTATCTCCAAGGAAGAGAACATTTTCTGAAGCTTCTATTTTGTTTTTCAATTGTACCGAATGGTCAATTGCAAAGTCCGATGAGAGGACTTTATCAATAGTTGTTTGAAGATCAAAGCTGTCACAGGCTGCAAAATCTATAATATTACCTGCTATTGAAAGCCTTAATGAGGTGTTAAATGGATCTTCCGATTCGCTTATGATATTTTCAATCTGAGGAGCCATAGCCAAAGCTTGATCATTGTTTTTCCTTTTTTCAATTTTATACGGATCAGGATTAGATGTATATCCTCTCAGGATACTATGAAGTTCTCGTGAAAAGAGAGGGCCTGAAAAACTATTACTGTTTTTTTGATATAAGTTAATCATATCCCGGGTGAAGCTGTTCTTTGCTTCATTTGAGATATTCTCCTTCACAAGCAATTTTTCAAATGCCCGTACAAAACAATAAAAGCAGCGGTAGTCAGAGATCATTATATTGATTTATTAATGGTCGCAATAATTTATGCCGGCATCCAGGGTATTGTTTATAAGGTCGCTAGCGAGTTCTTTGGGGCTTTTAAAAGGAGCGCCGACATATACATTGATATTCTTCTGGTTGAATAATCCGATAGCACGCTGGCCCATTCCTCCTGCAATTACATCAGTTACTCCATTATCGGCAAGCCACCCCGGTAATACCCCCGGTTCATGCCGTGGTGGAGTTAACAGTACCTCGCTCGTTACTCTATTATTGTCGGTCTCAATTATTGCAAACTGCTGACAATGACCAAAATGTGAACATAAGATCCCGTTTTCCAACGGGACAGCTATAATTTTTTTCATGTTGTAGTTATAATTATTTTTCAATTCCGCTTTGCAGGCGTTTCCCTTTACCTGTTCCACCACCTGATTTACGGCGTTTAC
>CAZTXH010000013.1:3587-15241 GCA_964617415.1 uncultured Rikenellaceae bacterium
CCCGGCCCTTTCCCAGTTTTGATTTATCTTCCTCATCAAGTTTTTTCTTGCAGCGGCCCAAACCGCGGCCTGTTCTGGGACCTTTTCCTTCCGGTCCTGTTCCATTCATACGTGGCATAACTTAATTTTTTTTGTTTAACATATCTATTATTTCCTTGATACTCTTTTCAGGTTCTTTTATAACTATCATCTGAATTTGAAGTCTGTCAAGAAATGGCTTTATTTTAATGCCAAATTCACCCGACACTATTTTTTTGACATTTCGTGAAGCTATAATTTCTACAGAGGCAGGTCCGGCTCCACCATGTACATCTTTATTGGGATTGGGAAGAAATTCCATCCCTTCGGTTTCAGTATCATAAATTACAAAGTAAGAACAGCGTCCAAAACGCTCATCCAGTTTGCTTTCCAGATTATTTCCTTTGCTTGTGATAGCTACTTTCATATTTTCTATTTTTGGATTTTATTGTTATTTCTTCATCTGTATCAAAGCCTTCATTATAACTAATAACATTTGTACTTCTGCATAAGGGACACTTTTTTATTTCTAACTGTTTATCAGGATTATTAAAAATACAATTGCATGTTTTACATGAAAACCATTCACTGTCAAAATATATTTTTCCTCCTTCAATAATTATCTGTTTCCCCAAGACAAATGATTCTGCAATTTTAAACCTGGCCCGTGCATAAATACGTGTTAATGTCGGTCTTGAAACATTCATTATCTGGGAAGCCTGTTGATGATTCAATAACTCATAATCACAAAGCCTAAGTGCCTCATACTCTTCGAGATGCAGAAAAACAGCCTCGGATTTATAATTGGATCTTTTCCCACCGTAGGGCCTGAATCCTGATATTATCGGAGGGTTGCTTATTCTTCTGAGCCGTGTTGGACGTGGTGACATATGATATGATCAATAGTTCATTACAAAGATAATGAACAATAGTTCATAAACCAAAAGAATATAAGAGATTTTTATCAGGTTTTTATTCGGGTGTCAATTTTATAGTGGCTTTCCAGTATAGCGGTGAATAGTTTCCCATGAAGAATTTTTTTCAGGAGGACAGCCAGTTTTTGATCGAATGAGCCTACTATATACCTTTGTTTTGGATTTTTTCGTTCAGCAATTTTAATAATTTTCCTGGCGAGTATTTCAGGGTTCCGGCCGTTAAATTCATCATTTTCTATAACCTTGAGAGTCCTTTTAAACTGTTCTTGATAAGGATCTCCTTCTTCTGAAGGAGCCAGATAATTTCTTCTATTTATTGTATTGTTTGTATGGAAATCGCCGGGATTTATCAGGATGACATTAATATTGAATTTTTTAACTTCAATCCTAAGGGCTTCACTAAAACCTTCAATTGCATACTTACTGGCTGAATAAAATGCCTGGAACGGCAACCCCATTAATCCGCCTATTGAACTGATATTGATAATTTTGCCCCCACCCTGTTGACGCATATAGGGAAGTACTTCGCGGGTAAGATGTACGGTACCTATAAAATTTGTATCAATCTGGAGTTTGATATTTTCTGGAGATGTTGTTTCAACAGGGCCACCTGTATGCATGCCTGCATTATTGATCAGTACATCAATACGGCCTTCTCTTTCCATAACTGTTTTAACCGTTTTCTTTATAGTACTAATATCTGTAAGATCCATCTGGATAAAAATCACCTTACTATCAGGTTCTTTTGATTTACGTACGGTTCCGTATACTGTATAACCCTTCTCTGCAAAAAGCCTGGCTGTCACTTGGCCAAAACCTGATGAAACTCCGGTAATAAGTATTATCTTTTTCATTATTGTATTATTCCCAATTGTTTAGCTGCTTTGGTTATTTTTTCAATAGATATTTCTATTTGTTTAATAGTATGAGTTGCCATGAGTGAATATCTTATCAGGCAATCTTCTTTTGGAACGGCAGGTGAAACTACGGGATTTACAAAAATACCATCTGAAAGAAGTCTTTGTGTAAGGATAAGTGCTTTAATATTATCCCGCACAAACAAGGGGATAATAGGGGTTTCTGAATTTCCTGTATCGAATCCCATTTCCTTGAAACCTTTCAGCGCATAATTAGTATTTGACCAGAGTTGTTCTATTCTTTCCGGTTCACTTGTCATTAAATCGATAGCAGCCATTACTGAGGCGGCAGATGCAGGAGTCATGCTTGCGCTGAAAATAAGGGTCCGTGAATTATGTTTAATATAGTTAATAGTATCCTTGTCGGATGCTATAAAACCTCCAAGTGAAGCGAGTGATTTTGAGAATGTTCCCATTATAAGATCTACTTTATCGGTAAGTCCGAAATGGGATGCCGTACCTGAACCGTTTTTCCCTATAACCCCTATGGAATGTGCATCATCAACCATTATAGTTGCATCATACTTTTCCGCAAGTTCCACCAATCCAGGAAGTTTAACAATATCTCCTTCCATTGAAAATATCCCATCAGTAACGATCAGTTTCAGACTATCGGGATTGCATTTTTTTAGCTTCGACTCAAGTGCGACCATATTGTTATGATCATATTTAAGAACTTTTGAAAAAGTGAGTCTGCTGCCCTCAATAATCGATGCGTGATCCAGTTCGTCAAGAAGTACATAGTCCCTTCTGTTTGATAAAACAGAGACAACACCAAGGTTAACCTGGAAGCCTGTGCTGTAACATAAGGCTGATTCTTTCCCTGTCAGATCGGCAAGCTTCTCTTCAAGCTCAATATGAATATCGAGAGTGCCGTTAAGAAACCTTGATCCGGCACAGCCTGTTCCATATTTTTCGATAGCTCTTATTGCAGCTTCTTTTATCTTCGGATGATTTGTAAGACCGAGGTAACTGTTTGATCCGAACATCAGAACATCTTTCCCCTTTATCTTAACTACCGTATCCTGGTCTGATTCAATTTCCCTGAAATAGGGATATATACCCTCTGCCATTGCTTTCTGCGGGGCATCATACCTTGAGAGACGTTCCTGTAGCTTTCTCAATTTCTGAATTTTTAAAGTGCCAAAATATAAATAATTATCTATAAGAAAAAACAGTGAAAAAATAATATTAATTAACTATTTAATGCATATTTGAAAGAATTTTTTTCAATCAGGAATTTAAAATATGAAAAATAAAAGTTGAAATTTAAAATCTGAAAATACAATGTTAACTCTTTATAATTATTCCCTTATACTTATTTTCAGTTTTGCATTTCTGGTATTCATTATTCTTTTTTTTATTTCAGCTCCTTACGGCAAGTTCAGCAGAAAGGGCTGGGGTGTAGTTATCAGATCGAAATGGGCCTGGCTGGTTATGGAGTCACCCTCATCGGTATTGATAGTAGCAATTTTTATAATATCCGTTTATAAAAGTCTTCCACAGGTGATTTTTGTAATTTTATGGTTAGCACATTATATACACCGTACTTTTATTTATCCTTTCCGACAGTCGGGTAGTGAGAAACCGTATCCATTGATCATTGTCTTTATGGCAATTGTATTTAATACACTTAATGGTTTTGTAAACGGTTATGGTGTTTTCCATTTGAGACAATATGATATTTCATGGTTATTATCATGGCAATTTATAGCAGGGATAATAATATTTGTATCAGGTTTTATTATTAATAAGACTGCCGATGAAAAACTTCGTTTGTTCAGGGGAGGTTCTCCGGATGAATATGTTGTTCCTCATGGCTGGTTATTTAATTATATCTCTTCACCACATTATTTTGGAGAGATAATTGAATGGGCTGGCTGGGCAGTTATGACATGGTCAATTCCCGGACTGGCATTTTTCGTCTTTACATTTGCAAATCTTTTCCCGAGAGCTGTCACTTCTCATAAGTGGTATAAGGTAAATTTCCCTGGGTATCCTGTAAAAAGAAAAGCTGTGATTCCGTTTATTATTTGACTTTTATTTTTATATATCCCAGGATAGCCCGACAATTTTTACTTTGTAATTATATACTGATAATATATAAAATCACTATTCAGATAAATTGTATTAATTTTATAATACAAAGGCAGATTAATAAATATGGAAGACCGGTTACATATAGTTTTCTTTGAATCGAATTCGTATGATACACCGTACCAGGAAAAACTGGGCTTCCTGAAAAAGCTCCTGTCACATAATCAGGTTTTCTTCACACTGAATTATATAAATATTGTATTGAGAACCAGGAAAAAGGCAATTACAGGAAGATATGATGATAAAGAATGGGCAGAATCCTCTTATAATATTTTCAAATTCATTGAAAAGACAGGAGGCAGATTCCATATTTCGGGGATGGAACATATATCTGAATCGCCTGAACCTGTCGTTTTTATAGGGAATCACATGAGTACTCTCGAAACAATGATACTCCCGGTTATAATTGTCCCTCACAGGAGAGTTACCTATGTTGTTAAGGAGAGTCTTGTGAGGAATCCTATCTTCCGCGATATTATGAGATCGAGGAATCCGATTGTAGTAGGGAGAAAGGATCCCCGGAAAGATTTTGAGACAGTCATGAAAAGAGGTATGGAATTGTTATCAGAAGGGATGTCAATTATAATCTTCCCTCAAAGTACAAGGAGCGTTGAATTCAAACCTGAAGAATTCAATACCCTTGGAGTTAAACTTGCCAAAAAAGCTGGTGTTAAAATTGTTCCGATTGCATTAAAGACTGATTTCTGGGGACAGGGAAAAATAATCAAAGAGCTTGGACGTGTGGATAGCAGCAAACCGATCTATATTAAATTCGGGGAGCCTTTTTATGTCAAAGGTTCAGGAAAAGAGGAAAATGAGAGGGTTATTGAATTCATAGCCTCATCACTTGAAAAATGGAAAAATATACTTTGAGTGTATTTTTTACATTTAAAAATAATTTGTATAGATTTGTATAGAAACATACTTTATCAATAACCTTCATTATGTTTACATTAGACTGGATTGTATTAGGGCTATTTTGTCTTTTTCTGATTGGTATTATTGTATGGGTACTAAAACGGAAAGAAGAGACGTCAACTGATTATTTCCTTGCCGGGCGTGATGCAACATGGTTGGCAATTGGAGCATCGATCTTTGCATCAAACATAGGATCAGAACATCTGGTAGGTTTGGCAGGAGCCGGGGCTTCCTCGGGAATGGCAATGGCACACTGGGAGATGCATGGATGGATAATTCTTTTTCTCGGCTGGTTCTTTGTTCCGTTTTATTCGAGGAGTAAAGTATTCACAATGCCAGAATTTCTTGAAAAACGATATAATAAAAACTCACGATCATTCCTGTCAATAATTTCCCTTGTAAGTTATATCCTAACAAAAGTAGCAGTAACAGTATATGCCGGTGGTGTTGTCTTCAAGGAGGTTTTTGGGATTGAATCAATGTTTGGAATTGACTTTTTCTGGATTAGTGCAATCGGACTTGTGCTCCTGACAGGTATCTATACTACCCTGGGAGGTATGCGGGCGGTATTATACACCTCAGTTTTACAGACACCGGTACTTCTTATCGGATCTTTGGCAGTACTTATCTTTGGACTTATAAAGCTTGGAGGCTGGTCGGAGATGATGGAGATATGCAGGGCAGTTCCAATTAATGAGGCAGGAGATAAGATGACCAACCTTATGAGGGCTCACAGCGATCCTGAATTTCCATGGACAGGTGTTATACTTGGTTCTGCTATAATAGGTTTTTGGTATTGGTGTACTGACCAGTTCATTGTCCAAAGAGTCCTTTCCGGTCGTAACCAGACTGAATCCAGAAGAGGTGCAATACTGGGTGCCGGTTTCAAATTATCACCGGTATTTATATTCTTGATTCCAGGAATGATAGCCTATGCCCTGAGCCAGAAAGGATTATTGACACTAGCAAATTCCGATGCCGCCTTTCCCGCTATGGTCAAGGAGTTACTACCTATAGGTTTTACAGGTCTTGTCGTCGGAGGTATACTGGCAGCCCTGATGAGTTCGCTGGCTTCACTTTATAACTCATCATCAGCATTATTTACTGTCGATTTCTATCAGAAATTCAAGCCACAGGCAACTGAAAAAGAACTTGTGAGGGTTGGCAGAATAGCAACCGTAGTTGTTGTTATACTGGGTATATTATGGATACCTGTTATGAAAGAGATAGGGAAAGCACTCTATGCTTATCTCCAGGACGTCCAGTCAATGCTGGCACCTGGTATACTGGCAGTCTTCTTACTCGGGATCCTTACAAAA
The DNA here is from genome assembly GCA_964617415.1 of uncultured Rikenellaceae bacterium. Lineage (GTDB taxonomy): Bacteria > Bacteroidota > Bacteroidia > Bacteroidales > VadinHA17 > LD21. The sequence continues at coordinate 9,792 of CAZTXH010000013.1, forward strand.
AAGACTACTCCGAAAGCAGGATTCATAGGACTTGTAACAGGATTTGTCCTTGGAATGACAAGGCTTGGTTTTATGGTATTGGGAACAAATATGAACCCGGATAATATTTTATATAAAGTTTTCGTGGAGGTAAATCCGTATCATTATGAAATAGTTATCTTCTTCCTGGTAATTTTATTAATGGTTGTCATAAGTGCATTTACTCCAAAAGCAGATCCGGCAGTTATCAAGGGATTGTACGTGGGATCAGCTTCTGCCGAGGAGAAAGCATTAACCCGCGCAAGCTGGAGCAACTGGGACGTTCTCTTCTCTGCCATAATTATTGCAGTAATAATTGCATTTTATATTTATTTCTGGTAGAGGAACCCCATCCCTGGCCCTCCCCAAGGGGGAGGGTAAGGTATATGGGCTGCAATAGGAAATATGAGTTGATATAAAAAGTAAAAATCATGGATAAATTAAAAATCAAGGAGATATGGTTTGTTACAGGCAGCCAGCATTTATATGGTTCTGAGACACTTAAACAGGTGGCGGCTGATTCGGCCAGGATTGCTGCTGCTCTTGACAGATCACCAAAAATCTCTCAGAAAATAGTTTTCAAACCTGTTCTAACTACTCCTGAATCGATTTTTGAACTCTGTTTCCAGGCAAACAGTAATAAGAATTGTATCGGACTCATAACATGGATGCACACTTTTTCTCCTGCCAAAATGTGGATCAGAGGATTGTCAGTGTTGAATAAACCATTCCTTCATTTTCACACACAGCTTAACAGGGATATACCATGGAAGACCATAGATATGGATTTCATGAATCTGAACCAGTCAGCACACGGAGACCGCGAATTTGGATTCATTGGCACCAGGTTGAGGCTGAACAGGAAGGTTGTTGTTGGCCATTACCAGGATCCTGAAGCTGTCGACAGGATAGCTAAATGGATAAGAACAGCCACGGCTTTTGATGATGCCCGCAATATGAAAATTGCCCGTTTTGGAGATAATATGCGTGATGTGGCAGTGACCGAAGGTAATAAAGTAAGCGCACAGATAAAAATGGGGTATTCGGTTTACGGATATGGTGTAGGCGATCTTGTGAAAGCAGTGAATGAAGTGTCCCCGGCTGCAATAAAGAAAATACTTGCAGAATACAGTTCTGATTATAAAATGACAAAAGCTGTGGCAAATTCCGAATCTCTTAAAGAAGCAGCAAGGATAGAAGCCGGAATGGAAAAATTCCTTAAAGAAGGAGGTTTCCAGGCATTTACAACCACTTTTGAGGATCTTCACGGTCTTAAGCAATTACCTGGACTGGCAGTTCAACGGCTGATGACCAGGGGATACGGTTTCGGGGCTGAAGGTGACTGGAAGACTGCTGCACTGGTACGTTCGATGAAGTTGATGGCAGAGGGATTGAAAGGAGGTACTTCATTCATGGAAGATTATACATATCATTTCGATCCTGAGGGAATGAGAGTACTGGGTGCCCACATGCTGGAGGTATGTCCTTCTATTGCCATCGGAAAACCCACAGTTGAAATTCATCAGCTTTCAATTGGCGAGAAAGAAGATCCCGCAAGACTGGTATTTAAAACTGCTCCCGGAAAAGGAATAAATGTTTCCGTAATAGACCTGGGTAACAGATTTAGAATGATTGTCAATGAGGTAGAGGTTGTGAAATGCCCCGATATGCCAAAACTTCCTGTTGCAAGTGTATTATGGACACCTATGCCCGATCTGAAAACAGGCGCAGCTGCCTGGATAATTGCCGGTGGTGCACATCATACGGGTTTTAGCACAGCTATCGATAAAGAATATCTCGAAGACTTTGCAGAAATGATGGGAATTGAGTTCGTTCTCATTGATAATAAATGTGATATTGACACTTTCAAAAAAGAGCTGAGAGTGAATGAAGTATATTATCATATCTCAGATGGTATAGTCTAACTATCCGTCATCATGACATAATGGATCAGATCTTAAGGATTATAGCATGAAGATATACTCAAAGTATAAAAAACATCTTGTTGCTGTCGACTCAATAATTTTCGGATACGACATTCTTGAAAAAGAGCTCAAACTTCTGGTTGTAAAACGAAGTTTTAATCCTGCAAAGGGAAAATGGTCACTGGCAGGAGGGTTTGTAGAACCAGGCGAAAGTATTGATATAGCAGCCAGCCGTGTGCTTCGTAAACTGACTGGTCTGAAGAATATCTATATGAAACAACTCTACTGCTATGGTGATCCCTCCAGGGATCCTGGTGCAAGAGTTATTTCTGTAGCTTACTGGGCTCTGATAAAAATCAAGGATATTGACCAGAAAGTAGCACGTAAGAACGGAGCTCACTGGCAATCAATAAAAAAGTTACCGAAACTGATTTTCGATCATCAGAATATGGTAGAGAAAGCCCTTAAAGAACTTCGCCTTCAAATAAGAATAAAACCTATTGGATTTGAGTTGCTTCCCGAGAAATTCACTCTCGTTCAACTACTTGATCTTTACGAAGCAATATACCGGAAAAACATAGATAAGAGAAATTTCAGGAAGAAGATCCTCTCGATGAATATTCTTGAAAAACTCGAAGAAAAGGAAAAAGAGACATCAAAAAGAGGTGCATACTACTACAAGTTTAATAAAACAAATTATAAGAAACTGTCTAAAAAAGATTTCTATTTCAACCTGGATGTTGGTTAAGAGTTAAAGTATCGGATTATGCGGGATGATTTAAAACAATCTGTCTTCCGGGCAAACCTCGATCTGGTAAAACATGGACTGGTAATTCATACTTGGGGTAATGCAAGCGGAAGAGACAAAAAAACAGGACTCATAGTAATAAAACCATCAGGAGTAAACTATGAGTCAATGAAGGCTGATGATATGGTGGTTCTTGATCCCGGGGGAAAAGTAATTGAGGGCAGGTTCAATCCTTCAACTGATGCCCCCACTCATTTACTACTGTATAACACCTATGATAGTATAGGAGGTATTGTCCATACTCATTCAACATATGCTACTTCATGGGCACAGGCCGGCAGAAATATTCCTGCCATGGGTACCACTCATGCTGATCACTTCTATGGAGAGGTACCATGTACCAGAAAACTAAACAAAGATGAAACTGAAAGTGATTATGAGCTAAATACAGGTAAGGTTATAGTGGAAAGAATGGGCAAAAATGATCCGATGGAAGTACCTTCAATCCTTGTCTGTTGCCATGGTCCGTTCAGCTGGGGTGAAGATCCAGGAAAAGCTGTATATAATGCAGTAGCACTTGAGGAAATTGCCCGGACAACTTTTTATACAGAACTGCTTGGCAATAAAGAACCGGTTGATGAATATCTCCTCGAAAAACACTTTGGAAGGAAACATGGCAGAGATGCCTATTATGGACAGAGAAATAAAAACAAATAAAAGATGGCGAAAAAATATGTGATAGGTATTGATTTTGGAACCGATTCGGTCCGCTCTGTAATTGTAGATACGGGAAGTGGTGAGATAGTGGGGACATCAGTATATGAATATCCTCGTTGGAAGAAAGGGCTCTATTGTGATCCTTCAATAAATCAGTTCAGACAGCATCCTATGGATTATATAGAAGGGCTTGAAGAATCAATAAAGGGATCGCTGAAAGGGCTTGACAGAGATATTGTTGTAAACATTGCAGGGATTACTGCAGATACAACTGGGTCAACACCTGTAGCTGTTGACAGGAAAGGAGTACCATTATCATTGAAAAAGGGTTTTGAAAATGATCCGGATGCAATGTTCGTGCTCTGGAAAGATCACACCGCAGTTATAGAGGCTGAAGAGATAAACAGACTGGCAAGATCATGGGCAGGAACAGATTTTACAATGTATGAAGGTGGTATATATTCATCGGAATGGTTCTGGGCAAAGATTCTCCATGTGTTGCACAAAAACGAAAAAGTCAGGAATAATGCTTATTCATGGGTGGAACATTGCGACTGGATACCTGCTCTGTTGTGTGGCAATACAGATCCTTTGAAGGTTATCAGAAGCCGCTGTGCTGCAGGACATAAGGCTATGTGGCACCCTGATTTCGGTGGTTTGCCTGATGAGGAATTCCTGGTAAAACTTGATCCATTACTACGTGGATTGAGAGAGCATCTATATAAAGATACTTACACCTGTGATGTTGCTGTTGGTACTATCTCCGGGGAATGGGCTGCAAGACTTGGCCTGCCTGAAGATATAAAGGTGGGAGCAGGTGCTTTTGATGCCCATCTTGGTGCAGTAGGTGGTGGTATAAAGCCTTACCAGTTGATAAAAGTAATGGGAACCTCAACATGCGATATGCTTGTGTCACCTATGAAGAAAGTTGGTAATAAGCTGGTTAAGGGGATCTGTGGGCAGGTCGACGGATCAATAATACCGGGAATGATGGGGCTCGAAGCCGGACAGTCTGCCTTTGGAGATGTTTATGCATGGTTTGGGAAACTTCTTTTATGGCCTGTTGAAGAGATAATGTCAGGTATGAAAGGGATAGAACAAAGATCAAAAGAGAAGATAACGGCAGACAGGATTATAGATGAATTGAGCAGACAGGCTAAAAAGATTAATGACGACGAATCAGCAATTGTTGCTCTTGACTGGCTGAACGGCAGAAGAACACCAGATGCCAATCAGGCACTCAAAGGAGCAATAACAGGTCTTTCACTTGGCTCTGATGCCCCAAGGATCTTTAAAGCACTTGTTGAAGCCACTGCATTTGGATCAAAGATGATAAATGAGAGATTCATCTCTGAAGGTATCAGAATCGATGGCGTAATTGCCACAGGAGGAGTGGCAAAAAAGAACCCGTATGTGATGCAGGTTGTGGCAGATATCCTTAATATGCCTATAAAAGTGGCCAGTTCCGACCAGACATGTGCATTGGGTTCCGCAATGGCTGCATCGGTAGTGGCAGGTATACATAAAGATATACCCACTGCCCAGAATGCAATGGGAAGCGGCTTTGAAAAGGAATATAAACCTGACCCGCAAAAGGCAGGGAAATACAAAATACTTTTTAAAAAATATAAAAAACTTGGATCGTTCATTGAGTCTCAGTTAAAGTAATCATTAGTGTACCTTATTAAATCATTAAAATATATCCATTATGAAGAGATTGTTCTTAATTTTTTTAGTATTGGTTTTAAGTTCTGTAGTCAACCTCGTTGCACAGGAACCTTATGCTGATAAACCTAACCAGCTTGTAATTATCACAAATAATACAGGACCTGTTATCAGCAAAGATATCTATGGGCATTTCTCAGAACATCTGGGATCGTGTATTTATGGAGGTATATGGGTTGGAAAAGATTCAGAAATCCCAAATACAGAAGGCATCAGGAATGATGTCGTTGAAGCTCTTCGTGAGATAAAAATTCCTAATCTTCGGTGGCCGGGAGGCTGTTTTGCCGATACATACCACTGGAAGGATGGTATAGGAC
>CAZTXH010000014.1:0-4797 GCA_964617415.1 uncultured Rikenellaceae bacterium
CTGAAAGATTGTCGAGAGGCTCACCCATACCCATATAAACAATATTTGTAAGTTTCCTGAATTCAGGCAGGCTTCTGAACTGGTTCAGTATCTCATTTGATGACAGGTTTCCCTGGAAACCCTGTTTGCCTGTCATGCAAAAAATACATCCCATTTTGCATCCGGCTTGCGATGAAATGCATATTGTTGCCCTATTGTTATCAGGGATATATGCTGTTTCTATATATTTGTCATTCAGCACATTATACAAATACTTACGTGTGCCATCACTACTAACTGCAACATTTACAGGATCGGAAAGACCTATTTCATAATTGTTTGAAAGCATATCTCTCATTTTCTTTGAGAGATTTGTCATTTCATTGATAGAGTATATCTCTTTTTTATACAGCCAGTCGGCAATTTGTTTTGCAGAATATCCGGGAAGACTGACATTTTTTGTGACAGCAATCAGCTCATTCAGTGTCTTCCCAAACAGCTTCTCCTTTCTCCTTTTTATTGCTGTATCCTCTTCCAATATTTAACCATTTATTTCCCACTACCCTAACTCCCTAACACCCTAACACACTAATGCCCTAATGCCTCTTATTGCCATTACGCCTTTGTGCCGTTGTGTCCTTGAGCCGCTGCACCGTTAATTATATCCGTACCCTGCCTTTTGAAGTTCCTTTACTGATTTGAAGGGTTTTGGCGGATTGAGATATTTGTTCAGATGATTATATATTTTCAGTCTTATCTCCTTTGCTGCCATGTTATCAAGTCTGTCGAATGAATGGCCACCCGGCATATCTTGAAATATTTCATAAGTAAAATTACTTTTTCCTTCTGCCTTCAGAGATTTAATCAGGTGTTCAACCTCCAGTACATTGACATCCTCATCATTTGTATTGGTATGAATAAGGAGTGGAGTATTACGATATTTTGATGTCTGCCAGGCGGGCGATCTTTTTCTGTATTCAGCCACATTCTCATCGGCAGGCTTTCCTATGGCCAGCTGTTCTGAATATAGATCACGGTATTCCTGATCTTTATAACCCATTCGTGCAATGAGATCACTTACAGGAACTCCGCTAAATGCCACTTTATAATTATCAGGGTATTCAAAGATGTTGAAAAGGGCAATTAATCCGCCATGGCTCCAGCCTATTATACCTACCTTATCTTTATCAACAATTGTGTAGTTATCAATCATATATTGCCGGCTGGCATCAACATCCTGAACTTCAAGTCCTCCATAGTCGATCTTGTAGTACATTGATGCTCCATAACCTGTTGATCCCCGGTATTCAGCAGCTACGACAATATAACCCTGTGATACAATTTCTCTGACAATATGGGTATAATAAGTATTGAAATCAGCATGTACTCCACCATGGGGAAAAACCAGAAGCGGATATTTTTTTGCAGGATCAACATCCTTGGGAATAAAGATATATGACCAGAACTTCACGGGGTTTCCTGCACCCTGACCGGTAGGATTTTTTTCTACTGCAAGTGGCGGGCCGGTCATATATACTTTATCGATATAGGCTATATCTCCAATCCTGTTATACCACAGAACATCATCGATCTTCTTTTCCAGTACATCAAACCAATGATTCAGGTTATCTATATCGTTATTAACCTTTTCAATAGTTTCCATAAGCTCAACTGTTCCCGGCTGACCAGATAGATTAGATATACAAAATGTCAGCAATAAAATCGTAATAAAATGGAACCTTTTCATGATAATATTTTTATACTATTACAGGATAATAATTACAAATTGATCTTCCCTTCAAATACAAATGTTGCTGGTCCTGTTAACCATACATTTATCACTTTCTGGTCCTTAATATTAAATTCAACTACCAGATTACCGCCTTTTGTCCTTACTTTTATACTTTGGATGTCAAAATGTCCTGCCAGAACTGAAGCAATGGCAGATGCTGTGACGCCAGTACCACAGGCCAGTGTCTCCTCTTCGACACCTCTTTCGAAGGTTCTGACATACAGGCCGTTATCAACAATCTGGACAAAATTGACGTTTGTACCTCCGGGAGCAAATTTTGGTGACCACCTGAGTGTTTTACCTTCCTTATTGACATTGATCTTGTCAATATTGTCTGAAAAGACCATATAATGAGGAGATCCGGTATTAACTGAATAATTACCTTCAACAATACCGAATTCATTCACATCAGCCATTTGCAGACGAACAGTATGATAATTTATCACCTCTGCTTCATGTACGCCATCAAAAGCCAGGAATCGTTGTTTTCTTGCTGCAATACTGTGTTTAAGAGCAAAATGAGCGGCACATCTGCCTCCGTTACCACACATTGAGCCTAATATGCCATCGGAATTGAAATATTTCATTTCATAGTCAACTTCTTCGGATAATGAGATCAGTATTAATCCATCAGCACCTATCCCAAAGCGTCGATCACATAATTTGTTAATAAGTTTTGAGTCGGACGGATTAAAAGTATTGTCACGATTGTCAATGATAATGAAGTCATTACCGGCACCCTGGTATTTGTTAAAGGTTATTGTCATTAATGTTAAAGTGTTGTTAAAACTTGCTAATTTATTGAAGCTCATGCCAAAAAATGCATGATCTTTGTAAAACAAAACTGTTGGAAAATGGTTATAAAGATATGAATCTTTTGCTAAGAGATAATCTTTGAAGATTGATGAGTACTAAATAGAGTTAATAATAAAAATATATTGCTATGAAAGGAAAATATTTAATAGGTGGATTATTTATGGCTATTCTTGGAGCAGCTATTGCGTTATTTGCTTATACCTCTCTGGTTGATAAGCCTGAGCCTGTGGTAGTAACAGATAGTTCTGAAGCAAGTTTGCCGGATGCGCAGGCAATACTTACATCTTTCCAGATGCAACCCGGACAGGTCGATTTTACGTATGCTGCAGAACAAACAGTTCATGCTGTGGTACATGTACGTACAAAAACTATGGTCGAACAGCCTGGAAATCCTATACTTGAGTGGTTCTATGGTGAACGCTACAGTGTGCGACCACGGGAGGTGGCAGGTTATGGATCCGGTGTAATCATTACACCTGATGGTTATATAATAACAAATAATCATGTTGTTGAGGATGCGGAAAATATAGAGGTCAAACTTAATGATAACAGGATCTTCAACGCGGAACTCATAGGTCGTGATCCAACAACAGATATTGCCGTTCTTAAGATAGATGGCAAAAACCTGTCATATCTGAAGTATGGCGACTCGGATAAACTTAAAATAGGTGAATGGGTTCTTGCTGTGGGTAATCCTTTCAACCTTACGTCGACAGTTACAGCCGGCATAGTAAGTGCAAAAGGAAGAAGTCTGGGACTCCTCGACACCGAGTACGGGATCGAATCATTTATTCAGACTGATGCTGCTTTGAATGTCGGTAATAGCGGTGGAGCCCTGGTTGACACCAAAGGACTTCTTGTAGGAATCAATTCTGCAATTTATTCTCCCAGCGGAGCTTATGCGGGTAATTCATTTGCTATCCCGGTAAGCATAGTAAAAAAAGTTGTTGAGGACATTATGGAATTCGGTGAAGTACAAAGAGCTATTATGGGAGTCAGTATTACTGATGTGACAGCAGTAGATGCTGATAAAAATAATCTTCGTGAAATAAAGGGAGCCAAGATAACAAGAGTTGTTGAAGGAGGATCGGCTGATGATGCAAAACTGAAGGAAGATGATATTATCATCAAACTTGATAATACTGATATCAATACTGTTGCAGAACTACAGGAACAAATAGGTAAACATCGTCCGGGAGACAGGGTTAGAATTACTTATCTCAGGAATGGGAGAGAGGCAACAGTACAAGCTACCCTGAAAAATGTGGCAGGAAATACCAGTATTGTACCTGTCGGTATGGGTACCGGTATGATCTTTGGAGCACGATTTGAACCATTAAGCTCATCAGATAAAAGGACATATAATGTTGATAACGGAGCTAAAATAACAGAAATTAATGAAGGAGTTTTCAAAGATATGGGTCTGAAAAAAGGAACAATTATTATCAGGATAAATGATGAGAAAGTGAATAATTCTGATGATATACGAAAAGCAACCAACAACAGCGAACGATCTCTTAAATCGATCGAGGGAATAACCTCCAATGGCAGATTGTTCAGCTACAGGTTTGGATATTAAATAAAATATTAGTTATAAATAACATAAATCCCGAAGGTTTGTAAAATTTACTTTATGTTGATAATAATACATTGATATATTTGTTATTACATAATAAAGTATTACCTTTGCGGCAAATTTTTAAAAGGTATAATGAGACAGCTAAAGATTACCAAATCCATAACAAACAGGGAGAGTGCTTCACTCGACAAGTATTTGCAGGAGATTGGTAAAGAAGAGTTGATATCGGTAGATGAAGAGGTTGAACTGGCTCAGCGTATTAAAAAGGGAGACAGAACTGCTCTCGAAAAACTCACCAAAGCAAATCTGCGTTTCGTAGTCTCAGTAGCGAAACAATATCAGAATCAAGGCCTTAGCCTTCCTGATCTTATTAATGAGGGTAACCTTGGACTGATAAAAGCTGCCGAAAAATTTGATGAAACAAGAGGTTTTAAGTTTATTTCCTATGCTGTATGGTGGATAAGGCAGTCTATTCTGCAGGCCCTTGCTGAACAGTCGAGAATAGTAAGGTTACCTCTTAACCAGGTCGGCTCGTTAAATAAAATAAATAAGGCTTTTTCGAAGTTTGAACAGGAAAATGAACGTACACCTTCACCGGAAGAGCTGGCAGATGTTCTTGAACTGCCTAAGG
>CAZTXH010000014.1:4807-14938 GCA_964617415.1 uncultured Rikenellaceae bacterium
TCAGGAAGACACGTTTCTGTTGATGCACCTTTTATTGAAGGAGAAGACAACAGTCTTCTGGATGTACTTACAAATACCGATTCCCCTGTTGCTGATAAGATCCTGATGGATGAATCACTTTCAAGAGAGATATACAGAGCTCTCGCAACACTTACTGAAAGAGAGAGAGACATTATCCGTTTCTTTTTTGGAATAGGTTGTCAGGAGATGACACTAGAGGAAATAGGAGAGAAATTCGGATTAACACGTGAAAGAGTGCGCCAGATAAAGGAAAAAGCTATCAGGAGATTGAGACATACCTCAAGAAGCAGGCTGCTGAAAGGATATTTGGGATAATGGCGGAATATAAATAAAAATGAGCCTCGGGGAGAGGCTCATTTTTATTTTGCCTGCATAAGAATATACAGGCCGGGGGAAATTTTTAGTTAAAAATACTAATTATTTCTATATAATTATTGCTGATCGAATGAATTTATAATATTTGATTAAACTATTGTAAATGAATTTTAAACTGGCATCTGATTTTATTCCAACCGGAGATCAACCGGAAGCTATAGACCAGCTTGTTAATGGACTGAAAAGCGGGGTTCCGTTCCAGACTCTTCTTGGTGTAACAGGTTCCGGTAAAACATTCACAATAGCAAATGTAATTGAGAAAGTTAACAGGCCCATTCTTGTTCTCAGCCATAATAAAACCCTTGCTGCACAGCTTTATGGAGAATTCAGACAGTTTTTTCCGGAAAACCATGTTGAGTATTTTGTATCATATTATGATTACTACCAACCCGAAGCATATTTACCGGTGTCTGATACGTATATTGAAAAAGATCTCTCAATAAATGAGGAGATAGAGAAGCTACGACTCAGTACATCATCATCACTCCTTTCGGGTAGGAGAGAAATTATAGTAGTATCATCGGTATCATGTTTGTATGGTATTGGAAACCCTGATGATTATCACTCAAATACAGTACATATAAAGAAGGATCAAAAAATAGGCCGGAATCATTTTCTCAGAAAACTTGTTGAAAGTCTTTATTCGCGTAACGAGCTCGAATTCAAACTTGGTACCTTCAGGGTAAGGGGCGATACGGTAGATATTTACCCTGCCTATGCCGATATTGCAGTCAGAATTATCTTTTTTGGAGACCTTGTAGAGGAGATAATTACATTTGATCCTGTCAGTGGAGATCATCTGGATTCCATGAATGAGTATATAATATATCCTGCAAATATTTTTGTAACCACAAGTGAAAGGATTAACCAGGCTATAAAACATATACAGGATGATCTCGTTGTCCAGGTAACACATTTCAACGATATAGGCAAGAAAGAGGAGGCACGACGACTTCAGCAAAAAGTCTCTTATGACCTGGAGATGATAAAAGAACTGGGCTACTGCAGTGGTATTGAGAACTATTCGCGTTATTTTGACGGACGCAAAGCAGGTGCCAGGCCTTTCTGCCTGCTTGATTATTTTCCTGATGATTTCATAACGATAATCGATGAGAGTCATGTAAGTATTCCACAGATCAGGGGAATGTATGGAGGTGATCATTCACGTAAACAAACTCTTGTAGAGTACGGTTTCCGTCTTCCCGCAGCACTTGATAACAGACCTCTGCGTATTGAGGAATTTGAATCCCTCACAGGACAAATAATTTTTGTTAGTGCAACACCGGCTGATTATGAACTGGAAAAGAGTGAAGGTGTTTTTGTAGATCAGGTAATAAGACCGACAGGTTTGCTGGACCCTCCTATTGAAGTTCGTCCCAGTATGAATCAGATAGCTGACCTTATGGGAGAGATAAAGGAAAGGGCTAAAACCGGTGAAAGAACACTGGTTACCACCATAACTAAAAGAATGGCTGAGGAACTGACAGCATACCTCCTCAAATTCGATATCAGGAGCAGGTATATTCACTCAGATATAGATACTATTGAACGGATAGAAATCATGGAAGGTTTAAGATCGGGTTCTTTTGATGTGCTTGTCGGAGTAAACCTTCTTCGGGAAGGACTTGACCTGCCTGAAGTATCACTTGTTGCTATCCTCGATGCTGATAAAGAAGGTTTTCTCAGATCCTCACGGTCACTTACACAAACCGCAGGACGAGCTGCCCGTAACATTAACGGTAAGGTGATAATGTATGCCGATATAATAACAGGAAGTATGCAGATGACAATCGATGAGACCAACAGACGAAGAGAGAAACAGTTGAAGTATAACGAGAAAATGGGAATCACTCCTGCTCAGATATATAGAAAACCGGGATCAATACTTACAGGATTAACAGGTAAAGGCAAAGCATATGTGGAGCCTGAACGGCCTGATATAGCTGCAGATCCTGTAATACAATATATGAGTAAAGAGGCTCTTGAAAAGGCTATTGAAAAATCAAAGAGCTTTATGGAAAAAGCAGCTGCAGAACTCAATTTTATTGAGGCAGCAAGATTCAGGGATGAAATGGCCGACCTTCAGAAACTTCTGAGAGGAAAGAAATGAATATATTCAGCGTAGTGCGATCCATTTTTCTTCTCTATTAGCACTTATCATAATACCTTCCATCCTGTTACCTGAAACAAAACCGGTATAAAGAACATCATCAATCATGAAAGTTATTTCGTTACCGCGAAGTCTGCCGTTTTTTATAACAGAATCCTTGTTACCGCTGATCAGCTTACCCTGTATCATCTGGAATTCCTGGCTGAGTATAAGCTGATCCTCTCCAAGTTCCCAAACACCTTCAACTTTGGCAGGTATAATCCATAGAAATGCAGTATTCCAGCTATTCCAGTTTTCATCTGTTGTTATCTCGTAATCTGGTTCCCATTCACCCATGGTAAATGTATTAGATACAATACGTGTCCCGGGTTTCAGTTCGAGAAGCCGGGGCCTCAGTTTAAGATTTATCTCAGGAAGAAGAAACATGGTAATAACCGTAGCATCTGAGAGGTCATATTCAAAAAAATCGGCTTCAATGAATTCGACTTTGTTACTAACGCCTTCAATATCAGCATTTATCCTTGATAGTGCAACCAGGTCAGGATTATATTCGATACCAAGAGCACATGCACCTCTTTTCGCTGCTGTAATGACTAACCTGCCGTCACCCGATCCCAGGTCAATAACAAAATCATCAGTAGTAACACCTGCAATAGATAACATCGTATCAACCAGTTCCTGGGGGGTAGGCACCCACACTACATCTTTTCCGGGTTGTCCTATCTCAGGCTTATATACTAATGCAGGAGAGATATTTTGTGCAAACAGGTTAACAGAAGATAATGAAGCTAATAATAAGATTAAAAGATTGGAATAAGTTTTTGTATTCATAACTGTAACACAAATAAGCAACACTTAAAATTAATTTAATAATTTCAATCCGCGAATAAGTTAATATACATTATTTGCTGTGATTAAAAATTATACAAACCATTGCAGTATTAAGCCCAAACCAGGCCAATAATTATGGCTTTTTCTATCAACAATTCCGTATTTTTTTGTTTCTATTGTCTTTAATTCTATATGAATAATATAAATTTACATTTAATTAGAATATTTCCGGTTATAGAGATTAAAGAATTAAGTATCTAAACATAGGAATTAATAATATATAAAGATGAAATTCTTTGGATTTACACTTAGATTCCGGATAGCTGTTTTAGTTTTTATTTTTTTGCTTCCTTTCAAGTTACATTCTCAACAGGGGAAAAACAATAATAATCCACAATACCTCTTTCCTGAGTTCAGTGAATGTAATGTTATCTTAAAAGACGGACAGGTTCAGACCCAGGTAATGAATTATAATACAGTTACAGAAAAGATGGTCTATATGGAAGATGGTAAGTATTATGACCTGTTAAGCTATGTTCTGATTGATACAATTTATTTACAAAACTGTAAATTTATTCCCTACAGAAATGTTTTTTATGAGGTGTTACTCTCAGACAAATTCCCTCTTTTTATTCAACATAGGAGTAACCTGGTTCAAGCAGGTAAACCTGTAGGCTATGGTCAAAAATCACAGGGTGTAACATCATATTATTTATCAAAACATGAATTGGCACCTGAGTATATTAATATTCAAATACCACCAGATGTTACAGTAAAAGCAGATCCTGCTTTTTGGATTCGCATAGAGGACGAGATGTTTGATTTTGCAAATAAGAAACAGTTCATTGCATTATTCCCTGAAAAAGAAAATGAAATAAAGGATTTCATAAAAAAGAACAGGATAAAATTTGACAAGCCTGATGAGATAATTAATTTGGTGAAATATATCAACAGTCTGGAATAATATTTTTATATAGAATTGATTTTTAATCCAGGTTTGGGGTTTTTTATAAATTAGTATTAACTTTATAAATGTAATTCTCAGGTTAACCGCTCTTAATATAATTACAAATCCATGAAAAAATTAGTAATTCTAGCCTGTTTTATCTTATTGGTCTCCGCTACTTTAGCGCAACAAAGCAACACATCGGACACTAAAACCGATCTATCATATTTTATTACTCATACACGGGAAGAACTGGTTAATAAGCTGGTTGATATGCCATTTGGGATAAATAGTAATGATCCTGTAGATGTAATGTTTGAAAAGATTAAAACATATCTTGTGGCATTTACGCCTGAATCTGAATATTCAGATGATATATATGCCAAGGAGACAAATATGCAGGCTTTGAAAAGTGTAATGCAGGGAGGGTATGGAATAGGAGCAGTGTTAATTGACAAGGAAGGAAAAATTATTGCATCGGCACATAATTCTCAGATACAGAAACGTCGTTCAGATCTTCATGCTGAAATGACCTTGCTGACAAACTTTGAGAAAACCTGGAAATCAAAGAAATATATGAGAAGTTATTATGTTTATAAACCGGGGATGATAGTATTCAGTTCTACTGAACCATGCCCGATGTGTTTTATAAGAATAATAACAACAGGATGTGATATAAAATATTGTACACCGGGGCCCGAAGATGGTATGGTGAATAGGGTAGATTATCTGCCTGCATACTGGAGGGATTTAGCCAAAGAACGTACAGTAGACCTGGGTGACTGTTCACCGGAGATGCAGAAACTTGCACACCTGCTATTCTATTCTTACCTGCTGGATAACAGGGGACCTCAATAGAAGTGAATATCCACTGATATATGAGTAGTAAAACTGAAAGCAATACCCGTAATTATAATCTTGAAATATCTGTTTATGATTGTCTCGCTAAATTCAGGGAACCATTACTAAATACAATAATACTATCACTGAATATTACTGCTGAGAGCAAAGGTCTTGATGCCGGATGCGGAACCGGCTCTGTTACAAAGTTACTTGCTGATACTATCGGAAATAAAGTACAAATAATTGGATTGGATCTGTCGAAAGAGTTTATTCGATATGCAGGAAAAAATAATCAATCCGGTAATCTTCAATTCATTGAAGGAGATATTAACTCATTACAATTCGATAATAATTTTTTTGACTGGGTCTGGTGTATGGATACATTATGGCCAGGACCAAAAGAATATGGTTGTCCTGCAGAAGATCCCATGAAGATCGTTCATCAGTTGTACCGTGTACTTAAACCGGGAGGATCTCTGTTTTTATTATTCTGGTCTTCACAAAAGCTGCTGCCGGGGTTCCCTTTACTCGAAGCCCGGCTTAATACAACATCTTCTGCTTCAGCACCATTTACTAAAGGGATGAATCCTCAAAATCATATAATGAATGCGGGATTTTGGCTACAAGAGGCAGGTTTTAAGAGTAAAGCGATTAAGACATATACAGGGGATATTAAAGCACCTTTGAATGATAATGACTCCAATGCATTAAATATCTTTTTTCAAATGCTCTGGGGAGAATCAGAAAAAGAATTAGATGATAAAGACCGGAAAGAGTTTTTAAGTCTTTCTGATCCTGAATCGGATAAATATATTTTAAATAACCGTAGCTATTATGGTTTTTATAACTATACCTTGTTTACAGGTATGAAGTGAGGTATAGCGTACAGCGTTTAGCGTATGAGCGTTTGAATACTAAAGATCCCCTCCTGGGAGAGCCTGTCCCGCGTAACTTTAGTGGAGCGGGAGGTTAGGGGTGGGTAATAAAGTTTAGTGTACAGCGTTCTCACCTTCGCTAAAGCTACGGTGGTCAAAGAAAGCTTCGGTGGGCGAAGCAGCGTTCAGTGTTGACAAAATATCATTTATTGATGTGAACCCCGGAAGTGTTCAATTGGTTTATAAAAACTCAACAATATCTTCCAGTGATTTCCTCTTTTTCGGTAGAGTTTTTGTGTAACCCTGTACAGGATACCCTAATGGTGTAATCCCGAATACCACCTGGTTTTCATTCAGATTAAGAGCTTTTTTAAGCAATGCCGGGTCATAGGCTGCAATCCAGCAGGTACCTATACCTTCATTTTCGGCGGCCAGGATAATATGTGTCATGGCAATTGTCACATCCGTCTCAATAGAGTTATACCCGTCATAGCTACGTACATATGCCTGATCTTTTAATCCGATGACAATCAGAACATGTGGTACCTCTTTAAACCAGTCGCGGCTATAGCAGGCTCTCACCCTGGCAAGCATATCATCTGATGAGATCACAAGGAATTTCCATGGTTGGATGTTACATGCTGAGGGAGCCAATCTTCCGGCATCCAGTATTTTTATAAGTATCTCTTTTGGTATGGTCCGGCCGGGATCATATTTACGTACACTCTCGCGTGTACTTATCAGGTCATAATATTCCATTAGTATTTCATTATTTAGTATGATACTAAGATAATAATTATGTTATTGTGTGCCGGATGAATTTTTGCAGAATCATATTTGTTGATTAATTTTGCGGGATCGGGGTGTGGCGCAGTTGGCTAGCGTACTTGCATGGGGTGCAAGGGGTCGCCAGTTCGAGTCTGGCCACCCCGACATGATAAGACGATTCGGGTTTTTCCCGTCTCGTCTTATCATGTCGCAAACTTTTGAACGAAGTTCGAACTTTTTATCAACAAAAAATCGACAAACATCACTAATTATCAACAAATTAGTTAATTTTTCCAAGTATCTTACAACCCATACTGACGGGTCGGAAGACTTGGCCGAAGGAAAGGTTGACATTGGTGTCAGACTATCGTACTGTGAGGTTAGTCGGATCAGCCCTTCAGGCTGACTTGTCCACCTGATAGGCTGACCTGTCCGACTATTTGGCTGAAAGCCTGAGCCGAGTTTACAAGCCCAACGAAGATAAACTCCCATTATCAGGGCTTTCTGTGATGATATGTCAAGCGAAAAGGTAAAGACAATGACGGACAAACCAGACAAAATATTTGCCCCGCTTTGCGGGGCTTTCCCGCCTTTGGCGGGATTTTCGGGGCGCTCTTTTATTTTTTTATTTTTGAAAAAGTCAGCCCACATATTTTTTGTCACAGTTTTTGAGACCCCTCCCTTCTTTGCACATTGCCGTCCTCGTTCCTGCGGGCGGCAAAGAGCAACCTCTACCCTGTGAAATAATGTTTGAGTATTTTCCTTAAATAATCGGCCATCTTCTTCGCTTATTATTAAATATGGGTAGTTCATGATCAAACTATTTCACAGGTCAGGCCCCGCAAGTCAAAAACTCCGCCAAAAAATGTTTGCTTGTCCATTCTTTTAAACATCGATACATCATAATTAATTTGTTTTTAAATATACAATATATGTATTAAATAGTTAATATAATAATATTATTAATACAAAATATGGTTATTAAGAAAAAATATTAAAAAATAATGAACTTAATATCCGTTTTTTAAGTATCATAAAATCCATTTTTTGTATAACTTAGCTTAAAATATGTATAAATATATATTCTAAATATGGCTGATAAAATCAAAATAAACAGATTAAAAGTCGTGTTAGCTGAAAAAGACCTTACTCAAAGGGAACTTGCCAAACGAGTAAAGAAAGCTCCGAATACAATAACAAGGATTTGCAATAACGAAAGCCAACCTACTTTGAAGCTTTTACGAGAAATATCTTTGGCGCTTGATGTAGATATAAGAGATTTACTATTACCAACAAAGGAAAAATAAAATATGTCAGAACAATTTATTACCAACGAAAAGCAGTTGTTATCAGAAGTGATGAGCGGGATATTCCCATTTACAGATAAGCTTTACTTCCTTGTTGGATTCTTTTATTTTTCCGGTTTTAAAGAAATTTATGAACACCTGGATGATAAAGAATTAAGAATATTGATCGGACTTGACATCGAGAAGGACATGATCAACAAGGTCAAAGAAATTGAATTGTTGACCATGGAAAATTACTCACGAGGTCAGATAAGAGAAAATTTTAACAAATCCTTTATCCAAATATTCAATGAAACTGATTTCTTTGATTCTCCGGGAAAGCAAGAGGCTTTCAAAATATTTGTCTCGAAGATCAGGAATGGCACATTAGAAATAAGAAAAACACTTAAACCCAATCATTCAAAATTATATCTATTTGAGCGAAAACCGGAGTTTACCGAAAATGATACGTATCCCGGTACTCTAATAACTGGTTCAAGTAATTTAACGGCATCCGGTTTAAAACATCAATATGAACTTAATGTCATTCTCAGGAGTAAATCTGATTTTCTTGAGGGTAGGAGGATTTTTGATGAATTATGGTCAAACGCCGTTGTAATTGCAGATAAAGATCATATATCCGAATTTGAAACCGGGGTAATCGAAAAAATATGGTTCGAAAAACTTTACCGGCCTTACTATATATTTATTCGTGTTCTACATGAATATTTTACTGTGGAATATGATAAAAAAGTCAAGTTTCCATATGAGATAACCAGGAACAGGTTTTTCGATCTGAAATATCAAACTGATGCAATAAAATTAACATTACATGCTGTTGAAACTCATAATGGTGTAATTATTGCTGATGTTGTGGGACTCGGTAAAAGTATCATTGCATCTTCGGTTGCCCATAACCTCGATCTGAAAACAATTATAATAGCTCCTCCCCACCTCGTTAAGCAATGGGACGATGAATACAGGGATTACTTCGATTTTAACGCGAAAGTTTTCAGCAGCGGATCAATAGATAAAGCCCTTGAATATTTTAATGAAAATTATGATGATGAAGAAAGGCTGATAATTATTGATGAAGCCCATAAATACAGAAATGAAGAAACAAAAGATTACGTAAATCTTCATAAGCTCTGCCAGGGTAATAAAGTGTTGTTGTTAACAGCAACTCCTTTTAACAACCGGCCCCAGGATATTTTTTCAATGATAAAATTGTTTCAGATTCCTGCGAAGTCAACTTTGAGAACGGTAAACAATCTTGGTGAAGAATTTACAAGATTGATCAGGCAATATAAACTATTGACAAAGGCACAAAAGGAAAAAACCAAAAGTGCAAACGAAATTAAACAGGAACTGGAAGAAATAGCCTGGCAAATAAGGGATATCATATCACCTCTGGTAATCAGGAGATCAAGGCTCGATCTGGTTGAGATTGATGTTTACCGTGATGATCTGAAAATCCAGAATATTGAATTTCCAATAGTACATCCTCCTGAAATTCTGGAATATAACCTGGGACAGCTTGAACCTTTATATATTGAAACATTAGAACAAATTTCTTCGGATGATGATCAGAACTGTTTCAAGGGGACACGTTACCGCCCGGTTTTTTACTTGAAGAATTTTAAAAAGTATCATAAAAAAATTGAAGAAGTATTCGGTGATATTAACTTATTCAGGCAATCCCAGGTTCAGATATCCAAATTCATGCGGCATCTGTTAGTGCGCAGATTCGAAAGTTCGGTATATGCTTTCAAAAGTTCTTTGGAATATATGATTTTTTCCTCAAAGAATATACTGACCTGGTATGAGAGAAGAGGTAAAGTGCCGATCTTTAAGAAAGGCGGATTGCCGGATATTGAAGACTTTTATGATACGAATAATGATGATATATCAGATAATCTGAAGGATCTGAATTTTGATGATATGTTGGATCCACTTAAAGCGAAAGGCTTGTTTGAGATTGATGCGGAAGATATCAGACTTGATTTTAAAAAAGACCTGCTAGATGATATTCAAATACTTGAAAAATAGAGGATAAAACAAAGAAGAAATTTTAAT